>JAXDLF010000035.1:0-7745 GCA_034666765.1 Chloroflexota bacterium | reverse complement strand
CGATGCGTTAGCCCGGTCAAAGCAACAGGAGGAATCCGCACACGTGAAGAAGTGGCTACAGGACGACGAGGGTCAGGGTCTGGTCGAGTACGCGCTCATCATCGCCGTGATCGCGATCGCCGTGATCGTCGCGATGATCTTCCTGCGCGGGCAGATCGAGAACATCTTCAGCAACATCGGGAACAACCTCACCTAGCCGTCAGGGCAGGCGGTTGAACCAGAGGAGCGAGAACGCGCTCGCCACGATCGAGAACAGTGCCGCGATCAACGTGAAGAAGACCGTGACCTCGGTCTTCTGATTGCGGAAGACGATCTCGGTGGTGAGGTTCTCGTATACCTTCTTGAGATCCGCCTCGCTCGTGGCGAGGAAATACTCCGCGTCGGTGTCTACGGCGATCTCCTTCAGGGTCGACTCGTCGAGCGCCGTCCGAATGGAGCGACCCTCGAGGCTCAGCACGGCGCCCGCCGGCGTCCCGACGCCGACGGTGTAGACCCGGATCCCGCGCGAGATCGCCTGGTCGATGATGGCCAGCGGCGGCGGGAACTGGTTGTTCTGGCCGTCGGTGAGCAGGATGACCGAGCCCGGCGCCTTCGCCGCACCGGGCACCGCGGTCTTCGTCGGCTTCTGCGGCGCGTTCGGGTTCTGTGGCTGGGTCAGGACCGCCGACGGCAGGTCCGTCTCGCCGCCCCCACCCTGATCCTCGACGATGGCGTCGAGCGACGTGAGGATGGCCCGGCCGATCGCGGTCGCGCGCTGCAAGCGGAGCCGATCGATCGCGGCAATGACCAGATCGTGGTCGAGGGTCGGTGGCTGGACCAAGGACGCGTCGCTCGCGAACGAGACGACGCCGATCTTCACGTTCTCGCTCTGCTTCAGTACGAACGCCTTCGCCGCCTCTTTCGCGGCCGTGATCCGATCGGGCTTGATGTCCGTGGCGCGCATGCTCATCGACACGTCGATGGCGAGGATGACGGTGCCCTCCTGGCTCGGGACCTTCACGACCGTGATCGGCCGCGCCAGGGCAAACAACATGAACGAGAGCGCGATCAGGTAGAGGGCCGGCGGGATGTGCCGCCGAATCCCGGGACCGCGGCCGAGGGCCTCCTTCACGAGCGAGAGGCTCGCGTACCGGAGGGCGTACTTGCGGCGCCGGCGCTGCGACCAGATGTACAGCGCCAGGAGCACCGGCACCGCGATCAGACCGTACAGGGCGGTTGGCCACATGAAGGTCATCGCATCACACCGCCACCGCGGCGCGTAGACCGCGTCGCTGCTTCCGGAGGGCCGCGAACCGCAGGACCGCGCCGACCAGGTCCTCCTCCGTCGAGAGCGTCAGGACGTCGACGGCGGTGCGGCTGAACGCGCTCCGGAGCTCGGCTTCCCGATTCCGCACGACGGCGTCGAAGCGCTTCCGGAACTTCGCATCGTGGGTGTCCACGTGCACGCTCTCGCCGGTCTCGGCGTCGTTCATGACGACCATCCCGATGTCGGGAAGCTCCCGCTCGCGTGGATCCTCGAGCCGGACCGCGACCACCTCGTGCTTGCGCGCGAGGATGCCGAGCGGCCGCTCCCAGCCGGGAGCGGTGAAGAAGTCGGAGACCAGGAACACCACCGATCGGCGCTTGATCGTCCGGATGGCGTGCTCGATGAGCTCCGAGACCGACGTGTAGGGCGCGCTCTGGAGGCGCGGCAGGCTGACGATGTCGTTCAGCAGCCGAAGGACCTGCATCTTCCCGGTTCCCGCGGGGATCGTCCGCTCGACCTTGCCGGCGTACAGCACGGCCCCGATCTTGTTGCCGTGCCGGGTGAGCAGGCGGGCGAGAACGGCGACGAAGTCCACGAGCTGGTCGCGCTTCAAGGTATTGACCGTGCCGAAGTCCACCGACGGCGAAAGGTCGAGAAGGAAATGCGCGGTGACCTCCCGGTCCTCGAGATACTGGCGCACGTACGGGGTATCCATGCGCGCGCTGACGTTCCAGTCGATGTAGCGGACGTCATCGCCCGGCTCGTACTCGCGGATATCGGCGAGGTCGATCCCATGCCCGCGGAAGAGCGTGCGGTACTCACCCTGCAGCAGGCCATCGAGACGGCGGATGACCGTCCACTCGACCCGCCTGAGGATGACCTCAGGCTTTTGTAGCGACACGTTCCTGCAATGCCTGCGCGGGTGCGGGGATCTTCTGGAGCACGCGATCGATGATCTGCTCCGGCGACACGCTGTCCGACAGCGCCTCGTAGGAGAGCACGAGCCGGTGCCGTAGGACGTCGTGGACCAGGTCGAGGATGTCCTGCGCCAGCACGTACGTGCGGCCGCGCATGAACGCGAGCGCGCGCCCGGTGAGGATGAGGTTGATGGAGGCCCGCGGGCTGGCGCCGTAGGTGATGTACTTCTTGATCTCGGGCAGGCCGTAGTCCGCCGGGTTCCGCGTGGCGGTCGACAGGCGCACGACGTACTCCATGAGGACCGGATCGACGAAGACCTTGTCGGTCTCGCGCTGCAGCTGGAGCAGGCGCTCGGTGGTCATGACCGGCGAGACGGCCGCCATCCCCTGGGCCATGCGCTCGACGACCAGGAACTCGTCCATCTCGTTGGGGTAGCCGACGATCACCTTCATCATGAATCGATCGACCTGGGCCTCCGGGAGCGCGTACGTGCCCTCGGTCTCGATCGGGTTCTGCGTCGCCATGACCAGGAACGGGTCGGGCAGCTTGTGGCTCTCGCGCCCGATGGTGACCTGGCGCTCCTGCATCGCCTCGAGCAGGGCGCTCTGCACCTTCGCCGGCGCGCGGTTGATCTCGTCGGCCAGGAGGAGGTTCGTGAACACCGGGCCGAGCGACGTCTGGAACTCCCCGTTCTTCTGGTTGTAGATCCGCGTCCCGACGAGGTCGGCCGGCACGAGGTCGGGCGTGAACTGGATGCGCTTGAAGTCTCCGGCGACCGCGCCCGCGACCGTCTTGATCGCGAGCGTCTTCGCGAGCCCCGGCACGCCCTCGACGAGGAGATGGCCACGCGCGAGCAGGCCGACGATGATGCGCTCGAGCATGTGGTCCTGGCCGACGATGACGCGCTTCACCTCATAGAGGAGGCGGCCCACCTCGGTCTGCGTGTCTGTCGCGGGGCTCCGGTCCATGTGTTCCTCCCCTAGTCCGGTGGCACGCCGACGGCGCCACCCGCGCTCTGGATCGTGACCGCGAACCCGATGCCGGCAAACGAGGCCTGGCCGTTCGGGTTCGCGAGCCCGCTGACGATGCCGACGACGTCCCCGTCCCGGTTGAACAGCGGTCCGCCGGAGTTGCCGGGATTCACCGATGCGTCGAACTGGATGAGCTCGGTCATCGGCTTGTCCGCCCCCGGCGGCTGGATGCTGCGATGCAAGCCCGAGATGACGCCGGTCGACAGCGAGCGGCTGAGACCGAACGGGTTGCCGATGACGATCGCGTCGTCACCGACGTTCAGCGCGTTCGCGTTTCCCATCGTGGCGATCGCCATCTGGTCGGGGTGGCCCATCGCGCGGATCCCGGCGATGTCGTTGTCCGGCTGCCGCGCGAAGATCTGTGCCTCGTACGTCGAGCCATCGGCGAAGGTGACCGTGATCTTCGTCGCGTCGGCAACGACGTGGAGCGCGGTGAGGATGTCCGCCGCGTCGTCGATGATGACCCCGCTCCCGAGGCTCGTCTTGCCGTCCGGGAGCTCGGCCCGCACGGTCACGACGGTCTGCGCGAGCCTCGCGTACAGCTCCGGGATCGTGGGAGTCGGCGTCGGCACGGCCGTGTCGACCACCCCGAGCTCGTAGGCCTTGGGGAACGCGGATGGCGCGAGGATGATCGCCGCGGCCACGAGGACGGCCGTGATCGCCATCTCGACCCGTTCGCGCCGCGACCGCGCGCGCAGCCACGCGACCGCGCGCTGCCGGCGGGTGCGCGGAGCGGCCTCGGCGGGCGCTTCCTCGACCGGGACAGCGCCGTGCCGCGGGAAATTGCCGTAGGGCCGATCGGCTTTGGTGGCTGTCATCCGGAAAGCCGAGTCTAGGCCCGGGCCCTACGGATCCAGGCCCACGGCCCTAAGGATTGGGTAAGAATCGGAGACTCCCTCGAGCTGGCGCTGCGCGGCGAGCCGCAGGGGCCGTATCCGGAATGGGTGGCGCGGATCCAGGCACTCGACCCCTGGCGGGTCTACTTCGCGCACGACACGGCCCACTGGCAGCGTGACGCCGCGAGCCCGATCGGCTGGTCCTCAGCCGCCGACGATCTGCTGCGCGCAGCGGTTCCCGATGTCGGTCTTCATCTGCTCCGTGATCGCGCCGGACGTACCGGCGCGCTGGAACTCGTCGTACGTCGGATACAGCTCCTCGTACTTGTTCAGGGTGCACACGCAGAACGCCTGCGCGATCGGTCCGGGCACCGTCTTCGGGTCGATGGCCGAGACGCACGCGGTGACGATGTTCGATTCCGCGGCGGTCGGATACCGGCCCAGCGGCGTCTGGGTCGGGGCCGCGGTGATGTCCGGGAACGCGGGCAGGCTGCCGACCGGGAGGCCGGGCGTGGGCGACGGACCGGCCCCCGGGATCGCGAGGGTCGTCGCGAGCGTGCCGATGAGCAGGAGCACGATCACGAACACGATCGGGATGGCGGAGAGGCGCGGGCCGTCGCGCCGCCGCCGGCTCACGTGCGCCACCACGGGATCGGCCGCGCGACGCGACCATCGCGGACCGGTACGCCTTCATCGCGGAGCAGCCGCGACTGCTCGGGCCACTTTCGAACGAGCCGCCCTTCCGCGGTGACGACCCGATGCGCCGGTACGCCGAGGCCGCGCGCGAGCGCGCCGCCCACGGCCCGCGCCGCACCGGGCTTGCGCACGCGATCGGCGACCATCGAGTAGCTGGCCACGCGACCGGGCGGGATCCGCCGCACCACCGTCGCCACGCGCCGCTCGAATGGAGTCACGCGAAGAGCGGGGTCATCCCTCGGCGTTCGAGCAGGGCCGCCATCTCGCGCTCGGACGGCGGAGGCCCGCCGGGGCTCGCCGCGTCCAGGACCTTCGCGAGCAGTCCGATATCGCTCGCCGTGTTGAGGAACAGCCGCTCGCGACCGAGCACGAACCGCACCGCGAGGTCGATGTCGGCCTGCTCGGTGAGGGGCTCGTACCACGTGAGCGCGTCCGCGGGCCGCTCGGACCATGGGCCGAGGGTGATGCTCTTGATCGTCTGGACCGCGACGTCACGCTCCACGCACACCGCGAGGAGCGCCTCGACGTCGGCCGCGTACGCCGGGTCGCGAAGCTGGGTGGCGTTGTACGGGAAGAGGACGGTGTCGAAGTCGAAGCGCGCGAGGCTCTCGCGATGCCGCGCGGCCACGGTCACCCCGTGGCCGGTGACGCCGATGAATCGCGCCAGACCGGCGTCCCGGGCCTCGACGGCCGCCCGCAACGCCCCGTCCGGCCCGAGGGCGACCTCCCATTCCGCCGGATCGACGAGGTTGTGCAGCTGGATGAGGTCGACGTGCCCGACACCGAGGCGCCGAAGGGACGCGCGGATCTGGTCGCGCGCGCCGTTGTACGTGCGCTCTCCGGTCTTGGTCGCGAGGAAGAAGCGGTCGCGGCCGTTGCCGCGGAGCCAGGGGGCGAGCCGGAGCTCCGAATCGCCGTAGCTCGCGGCCGTGTCGAGGTGGTTCAGGCCGTAACGGTCGACGAGCGCGAGGGCGCGGTCGGCATCGGCTTCGGTCGCCTTCGACAGGGCCGCGGCGCCGAAGATCGCGCGGCTGCTGTCGTGGCCGGTCCGGCCGAATCGCGCACGCTGGATCACGCTGCCACGATAGGACGTCGCCGCTACTGTCCGATCCGTGACACCCGAGAATCGCTGGCTCCGGTCAAAGGACATCTCCGGTGACGCCTACGACGCGCGCTATGACCAGCGCGCCGCGGCCGGCGAGAACGTGCACGGCGAGGCCGACTTCATCATGCGGTTCGTGCCCGGAGCGGTGCTCGATGCCGGGTGCGGCACCGGGCGGGTCGCCCGCGAGCTGGCGCGTCGCGGCGTCGATGTCGTGGGCGTGGACCTCGACGCGGACATGCTCGCCACCGCGCGGCGCCGTTCGCCCGAGCTGGCGTGGGTCCAGGCCGACCTGGCGTCCTTCGACCTCGGGCGCACCTTCGACGTCGCCGTCGCGGCCGGCAACGTGATGATCCTGCTCACGCCGGGAACCGAGCCCGCGGTGCTGGCGAACATCGCCCGCCACCTCCGCCCGGACGGCCTACTCATCGCCGGTTTCCAGCGGCGTCCCGAGCATCTGACCGTCGCCGATTACGACGCCTTCGCCCACGCGGCCGGGTTCGAGCTCGCCGAGCGCTGGTCGACCTGGGACCGGGGGCCGTGGGAGCCGAACAGCGGCTACGCGGTCTCGGTCCACCGGCTACTCGAGCGCGCGGATCGAGGGCACCAGCAGCAGTAGCACGGCGATGACCGACGCGAGGACGCCCCCGACGACGAACGCCTGGGACGGCCCGACCGGTGACGATGGCGGCGAAGATCACCGGCGCGAGCGGAAGCAGCAGCGAGCCGCCGAAGAAGTCGATGCTCGTCACGCGGCCGAGGAACTCGCGCGGCACGTGCTTCTGGATCGCGGTCGTCCAGAGGACGCCGACGCCGACGAACTGCACGCCGAACAGCGCCGCCAGCACGAGGATGACCGGCACCTCCGTGACCAGACCGATGCCGATGAGCGCGAGGCCGCCGACGACGGCGAACGCGCAGATCGCGATGCCCAACCGCCGGATCCGCAGCTGCGCGAGCGCGATGCCGGTGATGCCCTCGCCCAGCCCGATGGCCGCGGTGATCGTGCCGAACAGCCGCGCATCGCCGTGCAGCACATCGCGGACGAGGATCGGCATCGCGATCTCGAGCGGGCCGAGCATGCCGAGGATGACGACCGCCCAGGCGAAGATGAAGATCCATAGCCACGGCACGGAGAACGTGTACGCCAGCCCGTCCCGCACCTGGCGCAGGAAGGCTGCCGGCGGCGGCGGCTCGTGCCGCGGCGGATGCGCAAGCCACAGCGCGCCGAAGCCGACGAGGAACGTCGATGCGTCGACGCCGAACGCGACCGGAAGGCCCGCGACCGCGACCAGCAACCCGCCGACCACCGGGCCGGCGAGGAGCCCGATCTGCCGGGAAAGCCCGCGGACCGCGTTGCCGGCCTGCAGCACCTCTTCCGGGACGAGCTCGGGGATCAGCGCGCTGAGCGCCGGAAAGAAGAACGAGTGGCTCGCGCCGAAGAAGGCCGCTTCCGCATAGAGGTGCTCGAGGCGCAGCTGCCCAGTCAGGGATAGGAGCGCGATGATGCCGACGACCGCGGCACTGGCCAGATCGCTCACCAGGATGATCGCGCGGCGGGACACCCGATCGGCGATCGCGCCGCCGATGAGCAGGAACACGAGGGTCGTCCCGCTGAACACGGCGCCCCACAGCCCGAGCTCGAGCGCGCCGCCGCCCAGCGCGAGGACCTGAAACGGGAGAGCGACCGTATGCACGAAGTCGCCGAACGTGGAGACCGTCTGGCCGATCCACAGGAAGCGGAAGTCCCGATGGCGGAGCGGCTCGAGGACGCGTGGGACGCGGATCGTCAGGCCTGACGCATGCCGCGTCCCGCGAGGACGGCGACGACGGACATCAGGACCAGGAGCAGGCCGATGCCGCCGAATGCCGTGGCGAGGCCGACCACCCCGGCGATGGCGCCGAAGACCGGGGTC
>JAXDLF010000034.1:0-3384 GCA_034666765.1 Chloroflexota bacterium | reverse complement strand
CGGAGCAGGGCTACGCGCTCGTCCACGCCGCCTGCGTCACCTCGGGCGACCAGGCCTTCCTGATCACCGCCCGGACCGATACGGGGAAGACGACCACCATCCTGAAGGCGCTCGAGAACCACGCGGGGTACGGGTTCATCTCCGACGACCTGACGCTGCTCGGATCGGACGGCACGGTGCTGCCCTATCCGAAGCCGCTGACGATCTCGCAGCACACCTTGCACGCGGTGAAGGGGTCGAACCTGACGTTCAAGGAGCGCAAGAAGCTCCACTACCAGGCACGCCTGCACTCCAAGCAGGGCCGGTCGATCGGCATGCTGCTTGCCAGCAAGGGTCTCCCGGCGGCGGCGATGAATGCCGTCGTGCAGATCATCATCCCGCCGCCGAAGTACGACGTCACCCGCCTCATCCCGGGCACCGAGATGGCCAAGCGCTCGCAGCTCGCCGGCATGATGGTCATCCAGCGCGGCGGCGACGGTGAAGAGGTGATGGGCGCCGAAGCGGCTCTCGATACACTGATGGAGAACTGCGACGATGCCTACGGATTCCCGCCCTACCCGGTAATCCAGAACTTCCTCCACTCGCGAAACGGCGCCGACCTGCGTGGTGCCGAACGGCGAACGACGGCCGCCGCCCTGGCGGGGATCCCGTCTCTCCTTCTGAAGTCGTCAACCATGGACTGGTGGCAGCGACTCCCGAGATTGGTCGATGAGACGGCTGCACTGGTCAAGCTTCGGAGCGAGGAGGCCCTTCCGGCGCTCGAGCCGATTGATGACTGAAGCCGGTCCCGCTCTTGCTCCGGCCCCGTCCCAGGCGCCGACCGTCGCGCCCGGAACGGGGCCGGAGCACGAGCCGGGGCGGCCCCGTCGGCTTCTCGGCTCGCCGCTGATCGCCGCGCGCCTCGCCGCGATCATCGCCATCGGCGCCGTCGTCCGTTTCGTGAACTACAACGCGGTCGGCTACAACAGCGACGAGGCCGTCTACGCGGGTCAGGGTGCGTCGATCGCACACGACACTACGCTGGCGCCCTTCTTCCCGGTCTTCCGCGCGCATCCGCTGCTGTTCCAGGCCGTCGTCTCGATCGGCTACCAGATGGACTGGGGCGACTGGTGGGGGCGCTTCGCCAGCGTGCTCTTCGGGCTGGCGACGATCGCCCTGATCTTCGAAGTCGGCCGGCTCCTTTACGGCGTGCGCGTCGGGCTGATCAGCGCGAGCATCCTCGCACTGATGCCGTACCACGTCGTGGTCACGCGTCAGGTGCTGCTGGACGGACCGCAGACGTTCTTCATCACGCTCACCCTCTACCTGCTCGCGCGCTACGCGGACAGCAGACGGGTGTACTGGCTCTATGCGTCCGGCTCGGCGATGGGCCTCGCCGTCCTCGCGAAAGAACCGTCGATCCTCTTCTGCGGCGGCATCTATGCATTCTTCGCCCTCGCCCCCCAGGTGCCGATCAAGATCCGGCACCTCCTCGGCGCGGGCGTCGTGATGGCCATCACGATCATCCCGTTCCCGCTCGCCATCGCCTTCAGCGGCAAGCCCAAGACGGGCGGCAACTTCCTGGCGTGGCAGCTCTTCCGCCGACCGAACCATTCCGCGTTCTTCTATCCGACGGCGGTGCCGATCGCAATCGGGGTCGGCGTGGTGCTCGCGGCGATTGTCTGCGTCCTCGTCGTGCGCCGGCGGCGTCTCTGGTCCTGGCGCGAGACGCTGCTGCTGTGCTGGATCATCGTCCCCGCCGCCTTCTTCGAGCTGTGGCCGGTGAAGGGGTTCCAGTACCTGTTGCCGGCGGCACCCGCCGTCGCCCTGCTGGCTGCCCGGCTCTTCACGCTCGAGTGGCGCGCGCCACGGCGGCTGGCCCGTCGCGTGAACCTCTCCTACGTGCGCGGCCTCGCGCTGTGCGTCCTGCTGCTCTCGCTCGCGGTGCCCGCGATCGACATCACCCGCCCGTCGACCAGCCGGACGTTCCTCGCCGGGTCCGGCGGCGTGCCGGGCGGCCGCGAGATGGGTGCCTGGATCCGCGCGAACGTGCCGGAGGGCGCGTCCATGCTCACCATCGGGCCGTCGATGGCGAACATCGTCTCGTTCTACGGCCACCGGCAGGCCTACGGGCTGTCGGTGTCCGCAAACCCGCTGCGCCGCAACCCGTCCTACGAGCCGGCCGGCAATCCGAACCGCCGGATCCAGCAGAGCGATCTGCAGTACGTCGTGTGGGACGCCTACTCGGCCGCCCGCACGCGGTTCTTCTCGCGGCAGCTCTCCAACTACGCGAACACCTTCCACGGACGCGTGGTCTACACCTACACGGTGCCGGTGCAGCGGGACGGCCGGCTCGTAGCCGTGCCGGTGATTCGCATCTACGAGGTGCGCCCCAAGTGATCCGCGCCCTCCTCACCGTCCTCTTGCTCCTTGCGGGCGCGCCGGCCGCCCTGGCGGCCGATCCCGACCCGGCCACGCCCATCAAGCACTTCGTCGTCCTGATGCAGGAGAACCACACGTTCGACAACTACTTCGGCACGTACCCGGGGGCCGACGGTCCCCCGGCCGATGTGTGCATGCCGAAGTTGCTCGGCGACCCGACCGCCGGGTGCGAGAAGCGGGAGTGGATCGGCAACGCGCCGACGCTCGACCTCCTGCACTCGACCGATGTCGCGAAACTGCAGTACAACAACGGAAAGATGGACGGGTTCGTCGACGTCTTCACGCGGCGGGGCATCGTGGACGCGAAGCCGATGGGGTATTACGACCAACGCGACCTCCCGTATTACTGGAACCTCGCGGACAACTACGTGCTGTTCGACCGCTTCTTCGCGTCGGCAGCCGGCGGCTCGGTGTGGAACCACATGTTCTGGGTCACCGGCACGCCCGGGAATCCCGTCGGTGACGTCATTCCGCCCAAGGGCTTCGACACCAAGACGACGCCCACGATCTTCGAGCGCCTGACCGCCAAGGGCGTGTCGTGGAAGTTCTACGTCCAGAACTACGACCCGCGCATCACAGCGTTCAACACCACGAACCTGACGGACAACGACAAGCTGTCCCAGCCGATCTGGGTGCCGCTCCTGGCCTACCGCGAGTACGTCGACAACCCCGCGCTGTTCTCCCACATCGTCGACATGGACCAGTACTACCGCGACGCCGCGCAGGGCACGCTCCCCGCGGTGTCGTTCATCGCGCCCGCCGGGTCGAGCGAGCATCCACCTGGCCGCATCCAGGCCGGCCAGGCATTCATCCGCGCCATCGTGACCGAGCTGATGCGCTCTCCCATGTGGGACTCGAGCGCGTTCATGTGGTCGTACGACGACTGGGGCGGCTGGTACGACCACGTGAAGCCGCCGCAGGTCGACGCGTACGGCTACGGATTCCGCGTGCCCGCGCTGCTCG
>JAXDLF010000033.1:0-7049 GCA_034666765.1 Chloroflexota bacterium | reverse complement strand
CCCCGACGATCGCGACCGGCACCCAGAGCCACGCCCGCCTCGAGATGCGCTCGCCGAGCCAGAAGTTCGCGAGGAGGATCGCGATGAGCGGCTGGGTCTTCTGGAGCAGCAGGGTCTCGATGAAGTGGCCGTAGCTGAACGAGATCGTGAACAGGATCGTGGCCAGACCGGACGCCCCGACCCCGATGGCGACGATCGCGATCCACTGGGCGCGGGTGAGGCCCCGGATCTCGCGCCAACCGAGCCAGATGAGCGGCAGGCAGACGATCGTGAGGACGATGTGCTCCATCGTCACGAGCTGCGTCGACTCGAGGATCGGATCGCCGCCCAGGTGCTGCAGCAGCGGTGCGCGGAACAGGGCGTCGGTGCCCCAGAGCATCGCCGCCAGGGCGACCAGGAGGACGGCGAACCGGTCGATCACCCGCTAAGGATGTCATGAGTCGGCCGAACGTGACGAGCGGCTTGGCCTCGCGGGTAGACTTCGCCTCGTGATAGACGCCGCGGCCGCGGCCGAAATGCCGGCCTCGCCTCCCGGCAGAGCGAGCTCCATCTGGCGGATCGTCGCGATCGTCGCGGCGTTCCACGTGGCCATCGGCCTCATCGGGTTCGTGTTCTTTTCGACGATGGGCCTCGGAAGCACGGGCGTCGGGAGCTGCGGGGGCGGCTGACCGCGACACCGAGCTTTGCGCAGGTTGGCCTGCGGGCCGTGCGAGACTCGAACTCGCGACAAACGCCTTAGAAGAGCGCTGCTCTATCCAGCTGAGCTAACGGCCCGACGCAATTATCTCGCGCCCCGGCCGGGGTTCGAGCGGCGCCGGCCGGCGCGGGGCGGCTACCGCCCGGCGGTGTGGATCGCCTTCCCGATCGAGACGAGCGCCGCCTCGCGGAACGTCTCGGCGAGCGTCGGATGCGCGTGGATCGTCGCGACGACATCCTCGGCCGTGGCCTCCAGGCGGATCGCGAGGGTGGCCTCGGCGATGAGCTCGCTCGCGCTCGGTCCGACGATGTGCGCGCCGACGATGCGGCCGTGCGGACCGGCCGTCACGAGCTTCATCAGGCCGTCGCTCTCGCCGAGGGCCAGGGCCCGGCCGGATGCCTTGAACGAGAAGCGGGAGGCTTTCGCGTCCGGGTACTTCTCCTTGGCCTGGGCCTCGGTGAGGCCGACGGTCGCGACCTCCGGGTGCGTGTAGACGACGTTCGGCACCACGTCGTAGTCCATGCGGGCGTCCTCGCCCAGGATCACGTCGACGGCGACCTCGCCCTGCGTGGACGCGACGTGCGCGAGCTTGGGAGCGCGTGGATCACCGATGCAGTCGCCGATGGCCCACACGCCGCTCACGTTCGTGCGCATCCGCTCGTCCACGACGATGCCGAGCCGCTCCGTCTTGAGACCGGCGTTCTCGACGCCGCTGTAGTTCGCGATCCGTCCGGCGCCGAGCAGCACCTCGTCGCCCTCGATCGACTCCGATTTCCCGTCCGCTTCGTAGGTCACCGTGACGGTCTTCCCCTTCCGGATCACCTCCGTCACCTTCGCGTTCGCCTTCACCTCGACGCCCTTGGGCGCGAGCGCGCGAACGAGGAGCCGGACCAGCTCGGGATCGGCGTACGCGATCGGCTGCGGCAGCATCTCGAGGACGGTCACCTTCGAGCCGACCTCGGCGTAGAAGGTGCCGAGCTCCATCCCGATGGCCCCGCCGCCGATGACGATGAGCCGCTTCGGCACCTCGGCGAGCGCCAGCGCGCCGACGTTGTCCAGCGGCTTGGCCTCGGCAAGCCCCTTGATCGGCGGCATGCCGACCTTGGAGCCGGTCGCGACGATCACCGCGTTCGCCTTCACCGACCGCTCGCCGTCGGCCGCCTTCACCGTGAGCTCGCCGGGCGAGACGAGCGTCCCGCTGCCGGTGATGAGATCGACCTTGCGTCCCTTGAGCAGCTGCTCGATCCCGCCGACGAGCTGCTTCACGACGGCGTCCTTGCGCGCGACGGCCTTGGGCAGCGAGAACGAGGCGCCCTGGACGACGATCCCGTGCTCTTCGCCGTGCGTCGCGAGCCAGTACCCGTGGCTCGAGTCGAGGAGGGCCTTGGACGGGATGCAGCCGACGGTCACGCAGATGCCGCCGACGCGGTCGCGCTCGACGAGGGCGACGCGCGCGCCCTTGGCCGCGGCGTACAGCGCCGCGACGTATCCACCGGGGCCACCGCCGAGGATGGCGATGTCGTAGCGCTGCTCGCTCACCTAGTCGAACAGCCTAGCCGCGCCGGACGCATCACGTTCGAGCGGATGCGCGCGATAGCCGCGGCGCAGCATGAACCAGAGGTAGAGCGGGATGAACGCGAGCCCGATCCGCTCGTATTGCTCGACGTGCCGCCGCTCGTGCAGCCACAGCGCGTCGCTCGGCTCGTGGGCGCTGACGATCACGTGCCCGAAGGTGATCGCCGCGTACCCGCGAAGCGTCACGAGCACGCGCGCGAGGCCGCGATCGCTGACGTACAAGAAGCAGCCGTCACGGACGCGCGGCCGGGCGAACGAGAGGAGCCCAACCAGGTGGCCGAGCGGATCCGCGTGATGTCCCGCGAATGTGCGAACGAGATCAGTTGACGACGGCGTCGACCACTTTCTCGATCGCCGCGATGAGCCCCGCCTCGCTGAGCTTCGTGGGGTCGTACCGCACGATGAGGACGTGATCGATCATCTCGGCGGACACGCGCAGCACTCCCGGGATGTGCGACGTGCCGAGGGCGACCTCGCCGGCGCACTTGTGGCAGGTGAGCTCGACGATGTCCATCCGGAGCTCGGTCGCAGCCGGGGCGATCGCCGCCAGGGCCGCCGGCGGCGGGGGCGTCCGCTGCACGGCGGCCGCGGAGGCGGGCGCGCACGACGCCGCGGCGAGCAGGAACGCAACGAGAATGGCCGTCCTCACGGACGGCCATTCTGCGCTTTCGGGGCTGGGTGCCGGGTTACCGGTTCAGCTTGGCGTCGCCGACCTTCTCCTGGACTTCGCCCTTGGCCTGGTCGAGCTTGCCGCCGATCTCGGTCGACTTGTCGCCGCCGAGCTTGCCGGCCTCTTCCTTGACCTTGCCCTTGATCTCGTTGCCTTCGCCCTTGATCTTGTCCTGCATCAGATGCCTCCTTCGTGATGGCGCCCACGGTCCGCGGGCGCTCGGTACCCGGACTCGCAAGACCGGTGCCGTCACGGACGGGGCGCGCGATCGCGGACCATTCGCGTAACGGCGGCGTGACGCCGCGCAGCCGACTCAGCGCAATGCGGAGAGCACGCGTTCCTGACGCTCGAGCACGTGGGATGAGACCTCCCGCAGCCAGTGCGCGAGATCCGCGCTGAGCTCCAGCGCTTCCGCCTGGATGGTCGCTCGCTCGCTGTCCTTCGCCGCCGCCCAGCGCGCGAGCAGCGCGTCGGTCTTCGATTCGTAGTCGGTGACCTTCACCCCGAAGACCTTCAACAGCTTCCGCGTCGGGTCCATCGGACCCCGGTCGGCCGGATCGCCCCGGTCCCGCTTCCCATGGTCTTGATGCGCGTCCATCGCTACCTCCTCTGGGCTCGCTCCCAGTGTGCGGCAGTTGACGGTTGCGTCCGGAGCGCCACCGGCCGATGCTGCGCCCCATGGACACGACGACGACCGCCGCCGACGCGCTGACCGCGACCCTCCCAACGGGTTACCGCGCGCGAGACTTCCGCGACGGCGACCGCGAGCCGTGGGTCGAGGAGCGAAACGACCAGGTCCACGAGCTGCAGCGCGGCACCGCCGACGAATGGCGCGAGTGGGAGGCGATCGAGGAACCGAAGCATCTCGTTCGCGTGTCGATCGACGCGCCGGACGGGCGCCTCGCCGGCGGCGCGGACCTCGGACCGGGTTTCTTCCCCCGCCCCGACGGGACCCTGTCGGGAGGCGTGACCGTCATGCGCGCACACCGGCGTCGGGGCCTGGGCGCGGCGCTCCTCGACACGGTCGAGGCCGCGGCTCGCGCGGCCAAGGCGCCGCGGATCCTGGCCGGGACGAGCACCGCGTTCGAAGGCTCGCTCGAGTGGGCCCGGAAGCGCGGGTACCGGGAGATCGGGCGGCGCATCGAGTCGTATGTCGACGTGCAGAGCTTCGACGCCGGGCCGCTCCGCGATGCGGTGGGGCGCGTCGAGGCGTCCGGCCTCCGGCTCGCGACGGTGACCGAGCTCCTGCGGGGCCGGGACGCGACCGCGACCGAGAGGTTCTGGCGCGACCTCTGGGAGGCCGAGGCCCCGATGTGGGAGGACGTCCCGTGGGCCTCGCCCACGCCGCATTGGACGTACGAGAAGTTCAAGAAGATGGCCGTCGACAGCGGCAAGATGATCCCGGACGCCACGGTCGTGGCGATGGACGGCGACCGGATCGCGGCGTTCACGACGACCGGCAAGCAGGGCACCGATCGCGGCTACACGTGGATGACCGGCACCGGCCGTGACTACCGCGGCCGCGGGCTCGCGACGGCCCTGAAGCTCAAGATGCTCGCCGGTGCCAAGGCCGCCGGCCTGCGGGCCATGCTCACCACGAACGACGAGCCCAACAAGGCGATGCGCGGCATCAACGCGAAGCTGGGCTACGTGCTGCTGCCGGCGCACATCGAGCTCGAGAAGACGCTCTAGCCTCACGCCGTGGCCTCCGCCCTGGCATTCGAGAGCGTCACCAAGCGCTACCGCAACGGCGTGGTCGCGCTCGATGGCGCGAGCTGGAGCATCCCGGTCGGCGCGCGGACGTGCCTGCTCGGTCCGAACGGCGCGGGCAAGAGCACCGCGATCCGGCTGCTCGAGGGCGCGCTCCGGCCGACGAGCGGCAGCGTGACGCTGCTCGAGACGACGCCGGACGCGCCGGACTACCCGGCGGCGCGGCGCCGCACCGGGATCGTGCCGCAGAGCCCCGGGATGTACGCCGACCTCTCGACGGACGACTACCTGACGCTGGTGCGCCGGCTCTACGGACGGGGCGACGTGGCTCGGGTGATCGAGGCGTTCGGCCTCGCGCCGTACCGGCGAACGATGCTCGCGCAGCTCTCCGGCGGCTTCCGCCGGCGCCTGCTCCTCGCCGCGGCGCTGCTCTCGGAGCCCGAGGTGCTGCTGCTGGACGAGCCGACCGTCGGCCTCGACCCCGTGGCGGCGCACGATGTCCACGCGTTCCTGGCGACCGCGATGCGTGGCCGGACGACGCTCCTCTGCACCCACAACCTCGCCGAGGCCGAGGCGCTCTGCGACGACGTCGTCATCCTCCGCGCCGGCCGCGTGCTGCTGCACGAGCCGCTCGCGGAGCTGCGCGCGCGCGTCGCCCCGCGGCTGCGCGTCCGCGCCCGCCAGCCGGTCGCGTCGCTGGTCGCCGCCCTCGCGCGGCGCGGTCTCGCGGCGGACATCGACGGGGACGCGGCGATCGTGAGCGTCGAGGCGCGCGGCGCCGCGCCCGACCTCCTGCGCGCGCTGCTCGGCGAGGGCATCGATGTGTTCGAGGCGACGCCCCTGGAGCCGTCGCTCGAGCAGCTGTTCCTCGACGTGGTGCGATCGTGAGCGGGAGCCCGATGCGCATCCTCCTCGGCAAGGAGCTCGGCCAGCTCGGCCGGAGCCGCGCGGCGCTCGTGTCCGCGACGCTCATTCCGCTCCTGCTCCTCGTCGTGGTGCCGATACCGCAGCTCATCGCGTTCAGCAAGGCGCCGATCAACTTCCCCGAGCTTCCCGGCGGCGGCCCGCCGGGCCTCCAATCGCTCCGCGGCGCGGACTTCTTCGTCCAGCTCCTCTACCCGCTGCTCGTCACGGTCTGCGGGATGATCGTGCCGTCGCTCGCGGCGAGCTACACCATCGTCTCGGAGCGCGAGCGCCGGACCCTCGAGCTGCTCGTCGCCCTGCCGGTGCGGCTGACCGAGATCCTGTTCGCCAAGCTGCTGTCGATCCTCATCCTGGGCGTCGTGGTGACCGTCCCGCTGTTCGCGATCACGGCCACGGTCGTGGTCATCCTGGGCGTCGCGCCGGCGGCCCAGGTCGCCCTGCTGCTCGTGCCGCTCCTCTCGGCCGTCGTGTGCTCGACGTGCCTCTCGCTCCTCCTCACGCTGCTCGCGCGTGACTTCCGGACGGCGAACAACGTGAACGGGATCCTGTTCTTCCCGGTGCTGACCGTCACCGTCACGGTCCTGGGCGGGGTCGGCGGCAGCGCGCGCTTCGTCGTCCTGGGCGTCGTGCTCCTCGCGATCGGGGCCGCGGCCCTCGTCGCCGGCGCGCGCTGGATCACGTTCGAGCGCTACCTGGAATAGCGGAGAGGGCGGCCCGCGCCGCCCTCTCCACGGGATCGCGGGGGGTCGATCAGTCGGCGGGAGTCGCCTCGCCGACCAGGCCGGGGGCGAGCTCGTCGTCGCCTCCGACCTCGGACCAGATCTTGACGCCCTTCGGCTCCTTCAGGAACAGCGTCCCGATGACCACCGACATGAGCGCCACGGTGATGACGTACGCGAGACCGAGGTAGATGTTGCCGTTCGGGTCGTTCGTCGTGTTGAACTGGCGGAGGCTGAGGTCCGTCCTGATCGGCAGCCCCATGAAGTTCGTGAGGAACGGCACGTAGAACCGGCTGCCCTCGGGGAACGTCGCCCCGACGAGCCCGGTGAAGAACAGCGGAAGGAGCCCACCGAACCAGCCGTTCC
Source organism: Chloroflexota bacterium (assembly GCA_034666765.1). Classification (GTDB taxonomy): domain Bacteria; phylum Chloroflexota; class Limnocylindria; order P2-11E; family P2-11E; genus UBA4735. Next base: position 388 of record JAXDLF010000033.1, on the reverse strand, counting down.
CGAAGTGGTACGGGATCGACAGTGACGTGTAGCGCACCTTCGCGCGGAAGTACTCGACGAGGAACGCCGCGATCGGTCCGTAGACCATGGTCACGAAGATCACCTGGATCCACACCAGCGCGATCATGGCCACCATGACCGGGTCGGCCTTCGTGATGAGACCGGTCGCCGGGTCGTAGGTCACGTGCGCGAAGTCATACATCGCGTGGTAGATCGGGAGGTACGTGACGGCCGCGATGAGGCAGCCGGTCAGGATGATGACCTTGCGGCCGACCTTGTCCGACAGCCAGCCGAAGAACAGGAAGAACGGCGTGCCCAGGGCGACGGCCCAGAGCATGATCGTGTAGGACTGGGTGAACGTGAGCTTCAGGTACGTGGTCATGAAGAA
>JAXDLF010000032.1:0-5655 GCA_034666765.1 Chloroflexota bacterium | reverse complement strand
GCTCGAGGACCTGTCGTTCAAGTACGTCGAGCCCGAGCACTACAAGGAGCTCGCCGAGCTGCTCGCGTCACGGCGGGCCGTCCGCGAGCGCTACATCGACCGGACGATGAAGGTCCTCGCCGGCGAGCTCGAGAAGGCCGGGATCAAGGCCGACATGTCCGGGCGCCCGAAGCATCTGTGGTCGATCGCCCAGAAGATGCGGCGCAAGAACGTCGGCGTCGACCAGGTCTACGACCTGCTCGCGATCCGGGTGATCGTGCCCGACGTGCCCGCGTGCTACGCGGTCCTCGGCGTGGTGCACACGCTCTGGCCGCCGATCCCGGGCCAGTTCGACGACTACATCGCGGTCCCGAAGAACAACATGTACCAGTCGCTGCACACCGCCGTCATGGGTCCCGACGGCCAGCCGATCGAGATCCAGGTGCGCACCCACGACATGCACGCGCTCTCCGAGTACGGGATCGCCGCGCACTGGCGGTACAAGGAGGGCGGGAAGGGCGACCCGAACTACGAGAACAAGCTCGCCTGGGTCCGCCAGCTGATGGAGTGGCAGCACGACGTCGCCGACGCGACGGAGTTCGTCGAGTCGCTGAAGGTCGACGTGTTCCAGGATCAGGTGTTCGTCTTCACGCCCAAGGGCGAGGTGAAGGACCTGCCCACGGGCGCCACGCCCATCGACTTCGCGTACCGGATCCACACCGATATCGGGCATCGGACGATCGGCGCGAAGGTGAACGGCCGCATCGTGCCCCTCGACCACAAGCTGCACTCCGGCGACATCGTCGAGATCGTGACCAGCAAGGCCGCGCGCGGACCGTCGCGCGACTGGATCACGATGGTCCGGACCCCCGGCGCGCGCGAGAAGATCCGCCAATGGTTCAAGCGCCAGCAGCGCGAGGAGAACGTCGCGCACGGCCGCGAGCTCCTGGACCGGGAGCTGAAGAAGATCGCGCAGCGCACGCTGTCCGACATCAGCGAGACCGACCTCCAGCGCGCGACCGAGCTCCTGAACATGCATGACATCGACACCCTGTACGCGTCGCTGGGCTACGGAGCGCTCACCGCCGCCCAGGTCGTGACCCGCCTCGGGATCGTCGACGATCAGGAGCTCGCGATCCCCGAGGTCGCCCCGCCCCAGCCGCCGCCGACGGCCCGTGGCGGCGTCCGGGTCAAGGGGGTCGGCGACCTGCTCGTGCGCTTCGGGGTGTGCTGCAGCCCGGTGCCCGGCGATCCGGTGACCGGCTACATCACCCGCGGACGCGGCGTGACCGTGCACCGGACCGACTGCGCGAACGTCCGCGGGAGCACCGAGGTCGAGCGCATCGTCGAGGTCGAGTGGGAGGGCACCCTGGCCCGCACGTATCCGGTGGCCATCCGCGTCGACGGCTGGGACCGCGTCGGATTCATCCGTGACGTGGCGGCCGTCATCAGCGAGAACGGCGTGCAGATGGTCAGCCTCTCGTCCAACGTGACCGACAAGACGGCGACGGTCAACGCGACCCTTCAGGTGACGAGCGTCGAGCAGCTGTCGCGGGTCCTCGCGAAGCTCGAGAGCGTCCGTGACGTGTTCACCGTCTCCCGCGACGGCCGGTGAGGTCCGAGCGCCTCGACGCCTCGAGCGCCGACCGCGACTTCACCGCCAAGCTCACGCTCCCGAAGGGTGCCGGACCGTTCCCGGCGATCGTCGGCCTCCACCCGGCGAGCGACCCGTCGCGCGACCACTTCCTCTTCCGGCACCTCGAGGCGACCCTCCCGCCGCTGGGCCTCGCCGTCGCCCGGTTCGATCGCCGTGGCAACGACGTGCCATTCAGCGATCAGGCGCGGGATGTCGAGGCGGTGCTCGCGGCCCTGGCCGCGCGTGCCGACATCGACGCGGCGCGAATCGGGCTCTGGGGCTTCAGCCAGGGGGCCTGGGTCGCGCCCCTCGTGGCGTCGCGGTCGGACAAGGTCGCGTTCCTGATCCTCGTCGCGGCGACGGGGGTCAGCCCGGTCGCGCAGATGCGCTACGGCACGGCGAAGCAGGCGCGGGCGGCCGGCCACTCCGAGGCGGAAGTCGAGGCGCTGCTCGCGCTCCGGGCGGCGGTCGAGGCCTTCGGTCGCGGCGCTCGACCCCGCGCCGAGGTCCAGGCCCTCGTCGATCGCGCGAAGGCCGAGCCGTGGTTCGAGCGCGCGCACGTGCGGCCCGAGCTTCCGGACGGGCCCGGCTTCTGGCCGGACATGGACTTCGACCCGGCTCCGCTCATCGCGGCGGTGCGCGTGCCGACCCTCCTCTTCTACGGCGAGGACGACGAGTGGCAGCCGACCGACACGAGCGTCGCGGCGTGGCAGCGCGCCGGCACGCGCGAGCTGATGATCGCGCGGCTCCCGAAGACCGGCCACGCCCCGACCGCGGCCGGCGGTACCGACGTCGCGAGCGTGCTCCCGCGCTACACGGATACGCTGGGCGCATGGGTGCGACGGATCGCCCGGACGGCGTGACCGAGGCGGCCTGGAAGCGGCGCTATCGCGCGCCGCGATTCACGTTCCCGCAATGGGCCCGCGACGCGCCCGACCGGGTCGTGTACGCGTCCAACCACGAGGGCACCTTCGACGTCTATGCGCTCGACCTCGCCACCGGCATCGAGCGTCGCGTCACCGACCGCGCGGAAGGGACCGGCTACCGCGTCCCGCCGCGGATCGACCCGCGGGGTCATGAGATCTGGTGGTGGGACGACGACCGCGGCAGCGAGCTGGGCGTGTGGCGGGCGCAGGCCTTCGAGGGCGGCGCCGATCGGACGCCCACCGACCTCGGGCCGGCGTACTCGGCCAACACCGCGATCGGCACCGGCTTCGCCGTCGTCGGGCGCTCGGCGGCGGAGGGCACGACGATCGATCTCTCGGCCGAGGGCGGCTCGCGGCGGCTGTACACCCACCGTCAGGCCGCGGGCGTCGGCCACCTGTCGGCGGACGAAGAGCTCTTCACGCTGTCGCACAGCGAGCATGGCGACGCGCGGAACCGGGCCATCCGGATCCTCGATCGCGCGGGCACGTCGGTGGCCGAGCTGTGGGACGGGCCGGGGCGCGGGCTCAAGGCGTTGCGCTGGAGTCCGGTCGCCGGAGACCAGCGCGTGCTCGTCGGCCATGAGCGCGAGGGCCGGTGGAGGCCGCTGATCCTCGACGCGCTCACCGGCGCCGAGCGCGTCCTGGACGTGGAGCTCCCCGGCGAGATCGAGCCGTCCTGGTACCCGGACGCGACGGCCGTGCTCCTGCGGCACGAGCACCGTGGCCGCGCCGAGCTCTATCGGTACGACCTCGCGACCGCGACGCTCGAGCGGCTCGCGACGCCCGCCGGGAGCATCGATTGGGCGGCGGTGCGGCCCGATGGCACGGTGTGGCTGGCCCTCAGCACGTCGACGCTGCCGCGCGCGGTCGTCACGCTCGACGGCACGCGCATCCTGCCCCGGGCGCCGATCGCGATCCCCGCCGGCCGTCCGTATCGGGACGTCGTCGCGGGCGACGTGCATGGCTTCGTCGTGACCCCGGACGGCCCGGGCCCGCATCCGACGTTCTTCAACGTCCACGGCGGCCCGGAGGCCAACGACGAGGACGCGTTTTCGCCGACGGCGCAGGCCTGGGTCGACCACGGCTACGCGGTCGTGATGGTGAACTACCGGGGCTCGACCGGGTACGGCCGGGCGTGGCGCGACGCGATCAAGGCCGGCCCGGGACACACCGAGCTCGCCGACATCGCCGCGATCCACGACACCCTCGTCGCCGGCGGTGTCGCCGATCCGGCGCGTGCGGTCCTGTCCGGCGGCTCGTGGGGCGGGTATCTCACCCTGCTCGGCCTCGGCACCCAGCCCGACCGGTGGACCGCCGGCGTGGCGATCGTCCCGGTGGGCGACTACGTCGCCGCCTTCGAGGACGAGATGGAGGGCCTGAAGCGCTACGACGAGGCCCTCTTCGGCGGCACACCCGAGAGCGACCCCGAGGCGTATCGGGTGGCGAATCCGCTCACGTACGCGGATCGCGTGCGGGCCCCGATCCTCATCACCGTCGGGCAGAACGATCCACGCTGTCCGGCCCGCAGCGTGGACGTCTACACCGCGCGGCTGCGGGAGCTCGGGATCCCGTACGAGGAGTACCGCTACGACGCCGGGCACGGCTCGCTCGTCGTCGACGAGCAGATCAAGCAGGTGGCGATGGAGATCGACTTCGCCGCGACGCATCTGGGGACGACCCCTGCGACGGCCTGAGCCGGGCACGCCGCTCGAACGCGTCGACACGCCCGCGCTGGTCATCGACCTGGCTGCCCTCGAGCGCAACCTCGATCGCATGGCCGCCCTCGCGGCGCGCACCGGCACGTCGGTCCGTCCGCACGCGAAGACCCACAAGTCACCGCGCATCGCGCGGATGCAGCTCGACCGCGGCGCGATCGGGCTGTGCTGCGCGAAGCTCGGCGAGGCCGAGGTCCTGGCCGACGCGGGCGTCGGTCCGCTGCACATCACGACGGAGATCGCGGGCGAGCCGAAGGTCTCACGCCTCGTCGCGCTGCGGAAGCGGGCGGAGGTCATGGTGGCGGTCGACGACATGGAGGTCGCCCGCGCGCTGTCCGGCGCGATGCGCGCCGCCGGCCTGATCCTCGACGTGCTCGTCGACGTGAACGTCGGGCAGGAGCGCACCGGCGTCACGCCCGCCGGCGCGGGCGAGCTCGCGGCGTGCGTGGCCTCCCTGCCCGGGCTGCGCCTGCGGGGGATCCAGGCGTACGAGGGTCACCTCCAGCACGTCTACAGCGAGGCGGAACGGCGCACGGAGTGGCGCGCGTGCGCCGACCGGATGCTCGCCGCCCGCGCGGGGATCGCCGCCCGCGGCCTGAGCATCGAGATCGTGAGCACCGCCGGCACCGGAACGTGTGCGTTCGCGGCGGAGCTGCCCGAGGTCACGGAGCTCCAGGCGGGCTCGTACCCGTTCATGGATTGCGACTACGCGCGGGTCGAGGGGCTGCCGTACGAGAGCTCGCTCACGGTGCTCGCGTCGGTCGTGAGCCGGGTGCATGCCGACGCCGCGATCGTCGACGCCGGCTGGAAGGCGCTCAGCACCGACGGCGGGATGCCGGCGGTCAAGGGGCGGCCCGAGCTCGAGTACACGACGAAGGGCGACGAGCACGGCGGCGTGCGCGGCCTGCGGCTGCCGCCGGGCGAGCGGATCGAGCTGGTGCCGAGCCATTGCGACACGACCGTCAATCTGTACGACGAGTACGTGTGCGTGCGAGCGGGCGTCGTCGAGGCCGTCTGGCCGATCGCGGCGCGGGGGAGGATCCAATGACCACGCGGGAGGTCCTGACGAGCGACGTGCCGACGACCGGTTTGCCGTACGCGCAGGCGATCCGGGTCGGCGATCTCGTGTTCGTGGCCGGGCAGGTGGCCATCGATCCGGCGACGGGCCAGGCGGTGGCCGGCGGCGTGACCGCGCAGACCGAGCGGGTCATCGAGAACATCAAGGGCATCCTCGAGAACGCCGGGACCTCGCTCGCGTACGCGGTGGAGAACTTCTGCTTCCTTGCGGACGTGAAGCGCGACTTCGCCGGGTTCAACGCCGTGTACGGCCGCTACTTCGACACGAACGGACCGACGCGCACGACCGTTCAGGCGGTGTTGCCGCGCGAGGGCCTGCTCG
>JAXDLF010000031.1:0-6319 GCA_034666765.1 Chloroflexota bacterium | reverse complement strand
CGAAGAACGTACCGAGCGCGCGCGCGGTGACGATGTTGTCCTCGTCGCCGTTCTCGGCGACGTGGAAGCCGTGGACGCCCGCCGCCTCGAGCGCCGCATTCGTCGCCGCGGCTCCGTAGACCCGGACGAGGGCGAGCGCGGCGCCATTGTCCGAGTACGTGATCATCTCCTCGAGGGCCTCATCGATGGTGAGCACGGTCCCCGGATATTCGTTCGAGCCGTCCACGGTCACGTCGACGTCTTCGATCGTGATGGTGTCCCCATACGAGAGCGCGCCACGCTCGACGAGGCCCTCCACCCGCAGCAGCACCGCGAGCTTGTAGAGCGACGCGGCGATGAACGGCTCGTCGGCCCCGGCCGCGAAGAGGGGCGTCGACCGGCCGGGGATCGCGATGACGATGCCGGCCTGGGCTCCGAAGTCGCCGACGAGCTGACGCGCGGTCGCCGCGAGCGCAGCCGTGGCCCCGGCCGGCGCTCCGGCGATCGCCGGCGAGACCACGCCCCCGGCGGGGGCGTTCGCCGCAGCGCCGCCGGACGGTCCACAGGCGCCCGCGATCGCGATCAATGCGCTGATCACGCCGACGGCGGCGGTCCGTCGCAGCGGCAGCAAGACGGGGAGAACCGTAGGCCTCACGGCGGCTCGATGTCCAGAGTGCGGGCCGGTGCGTCGCGCGAGACCACCTATCCTCCGCCGATGCCGGCAGAGCGTGGGGCGACGGTCGAGTTCCGCGACGTCACGAAGCGCTACGCGGATCAGGTCGCGGTCGACCGGCTCTCGTTCACCGTCCCGGCCGGCAGGATCTGCATCCTCGTCGGACCCAGCGGCTCCGGGAAGACCACCTCGTTGAAGATGGTCAACCGGCTCATCGAGCCGACGTCCGGCGCGATCCTGATCGACGGGCACGACGTCCTGCGGGAGGATCCGGTCCGGCTGCGGCGGCGCATCGGCTACGTGATCCAGCAGGTCGGGCTCTTCCCGCACCAGACGATCGCGGAGAACGTCGGCACCGTGCCGCGCCTCCTGGGCTGGCCGAAGGAGCGGATCCGGACCCGCACCCTGGAGCTCCTCGAGCTGGTCGGACTGGATCCCGACCGGTACGCGAAGCGGTACCCGGCGCAGCTCTCGGGCGGCGAGCGTCAGCGGGCCGGGGTCGCGCGCGCGCTCGCGGCCGAGCCGCCGGTGATGCTCATGGACGAGCCGTTCGGCGCCGTCGACCCGATCGTGCGCGATCGCCTGCAGGGCGAGCTGCTGCGGATCCAGGGCGAGCTGGGCACCACGGTGCTGTTCGTGACCCACGACATCGACGAGGCCATCCGGCTCGGCGATCGGGTCGTGCTCATGCGCGACGGGAAGCTCGTCCAGTACGCGCCGCCGGGCGAGCTGCTCGCGCACCCGGCGAACGACTTCGTCGCGCAGTTCGTCGGAGCCGACCGCGGGCTCAAGCTCCTCGAGCTGCTCACCGTCGGCGGCGCGGACGTCGATCCGGACACCCTGCGCGAGACCGTCGACCCGAACGCGCCCAGGCTCACGCCGACGATGACGCTGCGCCAGGCGCTCGCGATGATGCTGCAGAGCGACGCGCAGGTCGGCGTGGTCTTCGACGGGGACCGGTACGTCGGCGTGCTCACGCTCGCGAAGATCGGGAAGATGATCCGGAGCGACGCATGACCGAGGGCGAGCCCCTGGTCCGCTGGGACTGGGTCACCGGGCACCTCGACGAGATCGGCCAGCGCCTCGTCGAACACGTCGAGCTCACCGTCATCGCCGTGGGCGTGGGGTTCGTGATCGCGTTCGGCCTCGCGTTGCTCATCATCCGGCGCCCGCAGCTCGAAGCGCCGGTGACGTTCGTGACCGGGACGCTCTACACGATCCCGAGCCTCGCGCTCTTCGTGCTCCTCATCCCGTACACGGGGCTCTCCATCCTGACCGCCGAGATCGGACTGGTGAGCTACACGCTCCTCATCCTCATCCGGAACATCGTCCGTGGGATCCGCGGGGTGCCGGCCGACGTCCGCGAGGCCGCGACCGGCATGGGCTACGCGCCGCGCGAGCGGCTCTGGCGAGTGGAGGTCCCGCTCGCGCTCGCGGCCATCATCGCCGGCGTCCGCGTCGCGACGATCAGCACGATCGGCCTCGTGACCGTGACGGCGCTCATCGGCCAGGGCGGGTTCGGCTATTTCATCCTCATCGGGATCCAGCGGTTCTTTTCGACCGAGCTGCTCGTCGGCGCGGTCTGCTCCGTCGCGCTCGCCATCGTTGCCGACGGGCTGCTCGTGCTCCTCCAGCGCCGGCTCACGCCCTGGGCGAGGGCCGCATGAGCCTGTTCGTCGACACCCTGAAGTGGCTGACCGATCCCGCGCACTATCAGGGGAGCGACGCCATCCAGACGCGCATCCTCGAGCACCTCGAGCTATCGGGCTTCGCGCTCATCGTTGCGGCCGCGATCGCGCTTCCAGTCGGGCTGTACCTCGGGCACACCGGCCGGTTCGGTTTCCTCGCCGTGACCGTCGCGAACATCGGCCGGGCCGTCCCCTCGTTCGCGATCCTCGGGCTGGTGCTCCCACCGGCCCTGTCCCTCGGTCTGGGCCTCGGCTTCTGGCCGACCGTCATCGCGCTCATCCCGCTCGCGATCCCGCCGATGCTTACGAACGCGTACGCCGGAACGCGGGGTGTCGATCGGGACGTCATCGAGGCGGGTCGCGGGATGGGCCTGAGCGAGTCCGGCATCCTGCGGCGGATCGAGATCCCCCTGGCCCTCCCGCTCGTCGTCGCGGGCGTGCGCACGTCGGCGGTCAACGTGGTGGCCACCGCGACACTCGGCGCCCTCGTCGCCAGCGGCGGGCTCGGCCGCTACATCATCGACGGGTTCGCCCTGCGGGAGAACGACCGCTTGTTCGCAGGGGCGCTCCTTGTCGCGCTCCTCGCCATCGTCGTGGAGGTGGCCCTCGGAACATTCGAGCGGTTGGCGACCTCGCCGGGCATACGGGCCGAGCGGGCGGCGTTGTAGCGGGGTCGCCGCCAAAGGCGGAGGTACCCTCAACGTGGGCCGAGAGACTCAGCGCTGCGGCCCGGAAGGAGCTCCCCTCATGCGAACGAGCATCCGCGTCGCCATCGTGCTGGCCGTTGCCGCTCTCGTCGCGAGCGCCTGCGCCGGAAGCAGCAACACCGGAGCGAGCACCGCGCCCAAGCCCACGGTGAAGGTGGGATCGACCAACTTCTACGAGCAGAGCATCCTCGCGGAGGCCTACGCCCAGATCCTCGAGGCCAGCGGCTACCCGGTCGAGCGCAAGCTCAACCTCGGGAACCGCGAGATCGTCGAGCCGGCCCTCGAGTCGGGACAGATCGACGTCGTCGCCGAATATCTCGCGACGCTCTTGACCTTCGTCGACAAGAACGCGAAGGCGTCGACCGATCCCAAGGTGACCCAGACGGCGCTGCAAGCGGCGCTGGCGCCGAAGAAGCTGACCGTCCTCGACTATGCGACCGCGACGGACCAGAACGGGTTCGTCGTGACCAAGGACACGTCGGCGAAATACAACCTGAAGAAGCTCTCCGATATCGCCGCCAACGCGAACAACCAGCTCGTGCTGGGCGGTCCGCCGGAATGCCCGAGCCCGACCCGGCCGTTCTGCATCCCCGGCCTGAAGAGCGTGTACGGGATCACGTTCAAGGACTTCAAGCCACTCGACGCCGGCGGTCCGTTGACCGTCGCCGCCCTCGAGGGCAAGCAGATCGACGTCGGACTTCTCTTCACCAGCGACCCGACGATCGTCGCCAAGGGCTTCGTGCTCCTCGACGACGACAAGCACCTGCAGCTCTCGGACAACATCGCACCGGTCGTCCGCGACGATCTCCTGGCCAAGGACGACGGCACGATCAAGCGGCTGCTGAACAGCATCAGCGCGAAGCTCTCGCAGGACGAGCTGAACGGGATGAACAAGCAGGTCGCCGTGGACAAGCAGGACCCGAAGGACGTCGCGAAGGCCTGGCTGAAGAAGCAGGGCCTCATCAAATAGCCGGCTGGATCTCGCTCGGCGGCGCGCTCGCATCGGGCGCGGCCGTCGCGTCGTGGGGTGATGGCGGAGAGTGCGAGCTCTTCGCCATTCACGACGACGGCGAGCTTCGGGACCGGTACTGGGACGGAGCGCGCTGGCATGACTGGGAATCGCTTGGCGCCGGCTTCACCGGCGAGCCCGCGGCCGCGGCCCGCGCCGCGGATCGCATCGACGTGTTCGCCTTCGGCACCGACGGCCGGCTCCGTCACCGGTGGTGGGAGGGCACGCGCTGGGTCGACTGGGAGGTCGTGCCCGACGCACCTCGCGGCGACGCCGTGAGCTGTGCCTGGAGCGGCACGCGGCTGGATGTGTTCGTGGCGAAGCGCGGCGCCGACCTCTGGTACCGCGCACTCTGATGGCGATGCCCGACACGTTCGACTTCGTCGTCATCGGCGCCGGCGCGTCCGGCGAAGCGGCGACGCATCTCGCGCGCGGCCGCGGCGCGTCCGTCGCGATCATCGACCGTGACCTGTTCGGCGGGTCGTGCCCGTACTGGGCCTGCATGCCGTCGAAGACGCTGCTGCACGCGGCCGAGGTGAAGGCCCACGGCGGCGACTACCCGTGGCCCAAGGCGTCGGACCGCCGCGACTACATGATCAATCGGATCAAGACCGACTACCCGAACGACGGCAGCCACGTCCACGCTCTGGAGAAGGCCGGGGCGACCGTCTTCCGCGGGACGGCGACGCTCGACGGTCCGGGTCGGGTCGTCATCACGCACGAGAACACGACCCACCGCCTCGCCGCGAAGGACGTGATCGTCGCCGTCGGCTCCACGCCGAAGGTCCCGAAGCTCGAGGGGCTCGACGCCGCCGGCTACTGGACGAACGTCGAGGCGACGAGCGTCCGCGAGCTGCCGCAGAGCATCGTCATCCTCGGCGCCGGTCCGTCGGGCATCGAGATCGCCCAGTACTTCGCGCGGTACGACGTCCGCACGACGATCGTCGGCCGGGTCAATCCGACCGATCACCCCGAGAGCTCCGCCTTCCTCGCGGCCGTCCTCCGGAAGGACGGCGTCGACGTGCGCGACGCCGCGCGGGCCGCGCGCGTCAGGGCCGCGGCCGGCCCGGACGGGGAGCACGTGGTCGAGCTGTCCGACGGCACGAGTGTCTCGGGCGCGATCATCGAGCTGTCGGTCGGCCGCACCTCGGCGAAGGCCCTCGCGGCGCTCGGCCTGGGGTCGATCGGGGTGACCTATGACGGCGGCGACACCATCACGGTCGACGATCGGCTGCGCCTCGCCGACCACGTGTACGCCGTCGGCGACCCGATCGGTCACGAGCTCTCGACCCACCTCGGGCACTACGAGGGCGAGATGGCCGTCCGAATCGCCCTCGGCGACGACGTCAGGGTCGACTTCAGCGCCACCCCGCGGGTCGTCTACACCGATCCCGAAGCCGCGGCCGTCGGCCTTCGTCTCGATCAGGCCCAGGCGAAGGGGATCGACGCGTTCGAGGAGCGGACGGGATTCCCCAAGAGCACGAAGGGCTACATCGTGGAGGCCGACAGCGGGCACCTGACGATCGTCGTCGACCGGGCCCGCAAGACGTTGATCGGCGCGTTCATCGCCGGACAGGGCGCCGGCGAGGCCATCCACGCCGCCGTGCTCCCGATCAAGCTCGGCACGCCCATCGACACCCTGGCCCAGACGATCCACGCCTTCCCGACGACCGCCCGCGTGCTGAGCGGGCTCTTCTCGGCCGCCGCGGCGAAGCTCCGTTGAGCGTGGACGAGCGCTACCTCGAGCTGCTCGACTACCGGCGGCAGGTCAACACGCTGTACGCGGAGGTCCGCGCGCTGCTTCCGGAGGATCCGATCGCCGCGCACTCGCGATGGCGGACGGGCCGCGACGCGCTCTTCGGCACCCATCCGCAGTCCGCGCTACCGGCGCACGAGCGCGCGAAGTTCACCGGGCTCGCGTACCGGGAGTACGACCCGACGTTCGCCTTCAGCGCGCGCGTACGCCCCCTTCCGCACGAGCGGTACGACGTCGGGACGAGCACCGGCGACGTCATCCCGTTCGTCCGGTTCGGCGCGGTCGATCTGCCGATCGGCACGCTCGAGGTCTTCTGGCTGGATGCGTACGGCGGCGGCGTGTTCCTGCCGTTCCGGGACGCGACGTCGGGGAAGACGACCTACGGCGGCGGCCGCTATCTCCTGGACACCGCGAAGGGCGCCGATCTCGGCGGAGACGCCGACGCGCACAGGCTGGACTTCAACTTCGCCTACCACCCGAGCTGCCACTACGACCCCCAGTGGGTCT
>JAXDLF010000030.1:0-2713 GCA_034666765.1 Chloroflexota bacterium | reverse complement strand
CGGAGTACCTGCTCGAGATCTCCCACACCCGGCTCGTCAGCCCGGCCATCGCGAAGCGGCTCCATCGCGTCGGCGAGCGCTCGCTGGCCGCCGGCCTCGTCGGCCACCGCTGGAAGTGACCGGCTAGGCCACCCCTGGATGCGCGAGCAGGGTGAAGAGCCGTCCGCAGCTCGGGCAGAAGATCGCGTCGACGGTCCGCGACTCGGGCCTCGGATGCGGCCCCAGCGGCCGGTACTCGATCTTCAGCGCCTCCAGGGCCGCGCCGTCGGGACCGTCGAGCTGCTGCCCGCACTCCGGGCACTTCGGTCGGATCTTCGTCTCGGCCATCGGTGGACCTCCGGGCTCTTCGCGAGCCAGGGGCAGCAAAGCACGTACCGCCCGAGCGGCAAGTGGCAGAACGCGCCGCCTAGCGGCCGAGGCCGCCGATCGCGAGCAGCAGTCCGTCCTTCTTGATCGCGGGGCTGGTGACGATGAACAGGAGCACGCCGCTCACCTGGGCGTGCATCGTTACGAGTGGCTCCCCCACCAGGTCGACCAGCTCTCCGACGACCTCGCCCTTCTTCACCATGTGGCCCACGGCGACGCGCGCGTGGAAGATGCCCTCGACGGGCGACCGCAGCCAGTCGAAGCTGTGCACGACCGTCGGCGGCTTGACCAGGTCGGGAACGCCGCCGAGCGCGCCGACCGTCCGCAGGATGTTCGTGACGCCCTTCACGTGGCGGGCCACGTCGGCCTCGATGAGCAGCCCGCGGCCGCCGGATTCCGCGAGCATCGCCGCGACGCCGTTCAGGCACGCGACCGCGTAGAGCGATCCCGGGCGTTCGCCGGTCGGCGCGCTCCTCACCGCCCACTTCGCGCCGTAGGCGTTGGCCATCCGGGTGATGCGGACGTCGAGCGCGGCGTCGCCGGTCTGCTGGTACACGACGAACGGCGTCAGCTCCTCGATGAGGTCGCCGGCGTGCAGGTCGACCGCGTGGTCGCACTTCGTCACGATCTCCGTGAGCAGCCGGTGCGCGAACCGCTCGCCCCAGGTGCCGTCGGCGCGCCCCGGGAACACCCGGTTCAGGTTGTCGTTGTCCTCCGGGTTCACGTAGATGCTCCGCTCGAAGAAGCCCGGCCGGTTGAGCAGCGGAAGCACGACCACCGTGCCGCGCACCTGCTTCGGATCGATCGCGCGGCCGATGCGGATGGCGGCCTCGATGCCGGTGTACTCGGCCGCGTGGATCCCCGCGGTGACGAGCACCGTCGGCCCGTCGGCGGCGCCGCGGATCGCGATGAACGGCCAGCGGTACTTCTCGAGGCCCGCATCGCCCGCGAACGTGAACTCGCCGGAGCTGCGGGAGCCCGCCTTTGGAAGGGCGATCGGGCCGATGGCTTTGCCGGGCACGACGACACGCTAGCGCGGCGACGGCCGCTAGGGTGTGCACCTCGTGTAGTCGCCGGTCGAGTAACCGGTCGTGAACCACTGCTGCCGCTGGGCCGCCGAGCCATGGGTCCAGGCTTCGGGCGCGACCCGGCCCGAGCTCTCCTTTTGGATCCGGTCGTCCCCGACGGCCGCCGCGGCATCGAGCGCGCTCGCGATGTCCGCATCGGTCGCGGCCTGCAGGTAGCCGGTCTCGGCGGCGTGCTTCGTCCAGACCCCGGCGAAGCAGTCGGCCTGCAGCTCCTGCTTCACCGACGTGCTCTGCGGTCCGGTGCGCTGATCGTTGCTGAGGATGCCGAGCACGTCCTGGACGTGATGCCCGTACTCGTGCGCCACGACGTACGCCTCGGCGAACGGACCGCCCTTCGCCCCGAAGCGGCTCTGCAGCTCGTCGAAGAACGAGAGATCGAGGTAGACCTTTCCGTCGACCGGGCAGTAGAACGGACCCATCTGCGCGGACGCCGTCCCGCATCCGGCCTGGGTGACGTCGGTGTAGAGGACGGTTCGGGCGGGCGTGTACTGCTTTCCGTGGCGGGCGAGCTCCTCGGTCCAGTACTGCTGGATCGAATCGACGTAGCCGACGATGCGGCAATCCTCGCGCTTGTTCGCGTCCGCGCCGGTCTTGCAGTCGGCGACGGTCTGGCCGTTCGGATCGGTGACCGTCGTCGAATCCGTGGGGATCGAGTTCAGCACCGCGGTCGGATCGACGCCGAGCAGCAGGGAGACGACGAGGATGATGATCCCGATCCCGCCGCCGCCGACCACGAGGCCACCCCCGCCCATCCGGCGGCCGCGGACGTCCTCGACCTGCGAAGGGTCCAGCCTGGCGTTGTCGTTGAAGCTCACCCCGGACTCGCACGCAAGACCGTGGCCAGGGCGCTGAACTACCGTCGAAAGACAAGGAGAGGGCCGTGAAGAGCGCACCGACGGCGATCCACACCGAGCGGTTGACCAAGGACTACGGGGCGAGCCGCGGGATCTTCGATCTCGACCTCGACGTCGCCGAAGGCGAGGTCTTCGGCTACCTCGGGCCGAACGGCGCGGGGAAGACGACGACGATCAAGCTGCTCATGGGCCTGAGCCATCCGACTCGAGGGAGTGCCCGCATCTTCGGGCTCGACGCCGACCGCGAGGCGGTCGCGGTGAAGCGCCGGGTCGGGTACGTCCCGGGCGAGCTCCCCCAGTTCGGGGGCTGGCGCGGCTCCGAGATCGTCGCGTACATCGCCGGGCTCCGCGGCGACCTTGATGACGCGCAGGTCGAGGCCATCGCGAAGCGCATGGATCTCGATC
>JAXDLF010000029.1:0-4790 GCA_034666765.1 Chloroflexota bacterium | reverse complement strand
AGCAAGACCGTCAACCTGCCCGAGAACGCCACGGTCGAGGACGTCACCGACGCGTACGTCGAGGCCTGGAAGCACGGCGTCAAGGCGATCGCGATCTATCGCGACGGCAGCAAGAAGGTCCAGCCGCTCTCCACCGGGAAGGAGACCTCCAACTCCAAGAAGGAGGCCACCGCGACGGTCACGGAGACCGTGCTGGTCGCCCGTCCGCGCCGCCGTCTCAACGACACGCGTGCGTCGCTCACCCACAAGTTCACGATCGAGGGGCACGAGGGGTACATCACCGTCGGCCTCTTCGAGGACAACACGCCCGGCGAGATCTTCGTCACGATGGCGAAGGAAGGCTCGACCCTCTCCGGCATGATGGATGCGTTCGCGACGAGCATCTCCCTCTCGCTGCAGTACGGCGTCCCGCTCGCGCACCTCGTCGAGAAGTTCGCGCACATGCGGTTCGAGCCGTCCGGTTGGACCGGCAACTCCGAGCTCGGTTTCGCGAAATCGATCGTCGACTACGTGTTCCGCTGGATGGGCTACCGCTTCCTCTCCACCGACGACAAGCTCGCGATCGGGCTCGTCCACACGAGCGAGATCGTCGATCCGGCTCCGCAGCTCGAGCTGCTCAGCAAGGCCGTCTCGATGGCCGCCCCTGCCGCCGGTACGCAGGAGACCGTCTGGGTCGAGCCCGCGGCGGCGACCGCCGCACCGGCCCACCGACGCATGAATTCGACTCCCGACGCACCGCCCTGTCCGCGCTGCGGCTGGCTGACCGTTCGCAACGGCACCTGCCACAAGTGCGAGAACTGTGGCGAGACCACGGGGTGCAGCTAGCACCCCCTCACTGAGTCAGGCCCTGGCCGGCCCGCCCGTCGGCCAGTACGCCTTTCGGCCCGGCGGTTCCTGCTCCCCTGGACCGCCGGGCCGTTCTTTGTCATCAGCTCGTCGCCTCGGCCTCCGCCGCAGCGCCTCGCTGAACCGCTCACGGCTGGTGGTCGCTCCCTCGTCGGGCCAAGCCCTCCTCGGTCGCGTCCTTCTCGTCTGACCGGCCTCGCGTCGCATCGACACGATCAGCTCGTCGTCAATCAGCTCGTCGCCTCGGCCTCCGCCGCAGCGCCTCGTGTTCCCGCGCCCGCCGCGATCAAGATTGGTAGCGGGGCGCCGGTGAGGCGGGGTGGACCCACGGGTGCTCGGCGAACGCGACATTCGCGGCGCGATCGGCGTCGCGCGTCCGGACTACCCCGAACAGGTGAGGTGCTTTGTGTCGGTGGGGTAACGCTGATAGCGGCCGGTCGCTCGGAAGGCTGGTGGTACGAGTTATGCGTCCTCAAGTGTGACGCGCGGCACGGGAACCGCGAGCACGATCGCAACGTCGACATGGCGTGGCCGAACCGCTCGGTGAACGAGCGGCGCGGGCAAGGCAGACGGAGGCGTCACCGGTGGCAGTCACCGCGAAACGAGTCAAGACCTACGCCGCGGAGGGCATCCGCTGGCGGCGCGGCCTCGGGCCGGCGCTCGCCCTCGCGGCCATCTGCCTGGTGGCCATTGGCGTGAATGCCGCGTTCGCCGATCGAGCGCTGCCCCGAGTGACCGTGGCGGGCGTCGAGGTCGGCACGCTGTCGGCGCCGGAGCTCCGCGAGCGGCTCGTGCGGGAGATGGCGCGGCCGTGGGCCGCCGCGAGCGTCACCGTCCAGGGTCCCGACGGACTGCGGTGGACCACGACGAACGCCGCCCTCGGCATCGCGCCGGACGTGGATCGCGCCGCCGCCGAGGCCCTCGCGTACGGTCACACCGGCTCGCTTCCCCAGCGGCTCGCCGCATGGGTCGGCGCCCTGCGCGGCCACGCCAGCCTGCCGTTCGCGATGCGGACCGAGAGCGCGGCCGTCGATCCCTGGGTCGCCTCGATCGCGGCCGAGATCGACCGGCCGGCCGTGGACGGATCGCTTGTCGCGACGTTCCATGGGATCGCCGTGACGCCTTCCATCGTCGGCCGCCAGGCCGATCGCGCCGCGCTGGGCGTCGCGCTCACCGCACCCGCGACGCTGGGCGATCGGGTGCTGGACCTGCGGATCCACGAGACGTATCCGTCGGTCGATCCGCGGGCGCTGCGTGCCGCGGTGGCCAAGGCCGAAGCCGCGACCACGGCGCTGCAGATCACGGCAGGCGATCGGAGCGCGAGCGAGGACGCGGCCGGCCTCGCGACGCTCCTCGTCATCGAGAAGCGCATCGCCGCCCCCGGAGAGCTCGACACGATCGCGAGCGACGCGACGGCTCCCGCCGTCCGCTACGCGTACGACGTGCGGCTGGACGAGCCACGGGTCACCCAGTGGGTGAGTGCCGTCGCCGCGCTGCTCGACCATCCGGCGCGGAACGCGAAGTACGCCGTCCAGCCGGACGGCACGCTCGCGGTCGTGCCGTCCGTCGAGGGCGTCAACATCGATCAGCCGAAGCTCGTGGCCGCGGTCCTCGCGCGGCTCTTCACCCCGATCGCGGCGCCGCGCGAGATCGCCCCGTCCTTCGTCGCCGACATGCCGGTCTTCACGACCGAGCAGGCCAAGAGCTACAGCGCGCAGATGACCCAGGTGGCGACGTTCACGACGACATATCCGCCGAACGCCGCGCGCCACGCGAACATCACGACGGGCGCGATGCAGTTCAACGATCTCGTTCTGGCGCCCGGTGAGTCGTTCAGCTTCTGGAACCTGCTCGGCGCGGTCACGGTCGAGCGTGGCTACGCCTTCGCGGGCGCGATCATCGACGGCCGCTCGGACGAGAACGTCATCGGCGGCGGGCTCTGCCAGGTCTCGACGACGTTGTTCAACGCCGTCGCCCGCGCCGGCTACCAGGTCCTCGAGCGCCACGCGCACGGCTACTACATCGACCGCTATCCGATGGGCTTCGACGCCGCGGTGTTCGAGCCCGGCGTCGACTTCCAATGGAAGAACGACACCCAGTACCCGGTCCTCATCAAGGCGTATCCGTACGACGCGGCGCTGCGCTTCGACCTGATCAGTGTCCCGACCGGCCGGCGCGTCGAGATCGGTGCGCCGTACCAGTACAACCTCCGCTACCCGGCGGCGAGCCAGCCGGCGGACCCGGCCTACCTGCCCGGCGGCATGACCCTGGGCCGCGACGTGTCCCTCACCTGGACCGTCTGGGAGGGTGACACGGTGCTCCGCCAGGAGACCTACGCCAGCCACTACCTCCCCGTCTGGGGTGGCCCAGCCCGCTAGCCGCGGCCCAGCCGTCCTCGTTTTTTGGCCTATTTCCTCCCTCCACCAGGTGGCGTAGCGGAGCAGCCAGCCGTGCCGTTATTAGGTCTGGTGAGCGGACGAGGTCGCCGGACTGACTTCACGGAGAACCTGGAGGCTGTGGCCCGCGGGGTGCGGCGCCTCGAGGAGATCCGGGATCCCATCCTTCGGGAGGCGGTCGCGGCTGCCCTCCGGCTCCGTTCGCGCGACCTCCACGTCGACGGGGCGAGCCGCATCCGGATGCGCAACACCGTCCTCGCCGCGCTGGCCCCGGCGAAGCCGACCGTCGCCGACCGGGCGTACGGCGTCTTCGCGATCATCGGCATGCCCGCTCCGATGCTCGTCCGCGGGCTCGTGATCGCGGTCCTCTTCGCCGGCCTCCTCGGCGGCCCGACCGTCGCGAGCGCGGACTCCCTTCCGGACGAGCCCCTCTATGGCTTCAAGCTCGCGAGCGAGCAGCTCCGGCTCGCGATCGCGGTGAGCCCCGAGGATCGCGCGTCGGTCGAGATGTCCATCGCCGACCATCGCCTCGATGAAGCCGAACGTCTCGCGCAGAACGGGCGCGAGGACGACGCGATCATCGCCACCGCCGACTACGGCAGCTCGCTCGCGGATGCGGCGGCAGATCTCGCGAGCATCGAGACGGGCGATCCCGCGGTCGCCGCGCTCGTCACCCAGCTGCAGACATCGATCACCCTGAGCCAGCAGCGGGTCGCGAACACGGTGACCAAGCTCGCGGCGGATCCGCGAAGCGCGTCCATGGCCCAAGTGCTGGCCGCGGTCGCCGCGACCGCCGCACCGAGCTCGGTCTCCCCGGCGACGCGCATCGCGAACCAGGCCGTCGCGATCACCGCGCAGCTCGCGACCGTGGCGAACGATCGGGTGAAGCTCGCCGAGCCGAAGCCAATCGAGACGAAGCCCATCGCGACGCCGCGCGCCTCCGCGATCGCGGTCAATGCCGCCACGTCCCGTCCGAGCGCATCCCGCCCGACCGCGACGCCCTCGCCCGCGTCGACCCCGACCGCGACGCGCGCGCGCCCAACCGCCACCGTCCGCTCGGGGCAGACGCCGCCGGCGAACGTGACGACGGCCCGTCAGGCCGCGGAGCGCGCCAAGGAGGCGGCCCAGCGCGCGCTCGCGGCCGCCGAGAAGGCGAAGCGTTCAGCGTTGCGGAGCCCGACCCCCAGCCCAACCCGCCGCTGAGCCCGCGCGCCTCGCCTCGCGCGTCGACAACCGTTCTTCAGCCCTCGATGACCGCCCGGCGAATCAGGTCGAGCGCCGCGAGCGTCGCACGCCGGCGTCCTTCACTCACGGACCGGTAGCGCACGGTCACCCGTCGCGCGTCGCGCGCGGGGGTCCGGACCAGCAGCGAGGTCTCGGTCTCGCCCGACGGCGCGATGCACACGACGTCGGCGCCGAGCTGCCCGACCCACGTCAGCAACGATCGCTCGTCCGCATCCGGCAGGACCACCGCGCCGGCGAGCCAACCGGCGCTGCCCTCGGTGTCGGTCAGGGCCCGCGCGATCTCGCCGCCGGTCACGCTCTCGG
>JAXDLF010000028.1:0-13931 GCA_034666765.1 Chloroflexota bacterium | reverse complement strand
CGCTGATGGACCCGGAGCTGCCGGCGTACCTCTCGAACCTCTCGGAGCGCTACCCGTGCGCGAGTCCGGTCACCCTGGAGCTCACGGAGAGCACGCTGATGAATGACCCGGAGGGAGCGACGCGCGTGATCCTCGACCTGCGCACGCGCGGCTTTCGCTTCGCGATCGACGACTTCGGCGTGGGCTACTCATCGCTGGCGTATCTGAACCGGCTCCCGATCGACGAAGTCAAGATCGACCGTTCCTTCGTCGGGACGTTCGAGACCGACCCGCGGAGCGCCCTGATCGTCCGAGCGACGATCGAGCTCGCCCATAACCTCGGCCTCCGGGCAGTCGCTGAAGGCGTGGAGCGGGAAGAGACTCGCACGGCGCTGGCAACGATGGGCTGCGATCGCTACCAGGGCTACCTCATGTCGCGACCACTCGGTTCGATCGACCTCGTGGCGTTCATGAACGCGCGAGCGCTGAAGGCGGTGCCTCAGGTCATCAGTTAGCGCGCGCCCCCTCGCGCACGGGCGTAACGCAACTCATACCTACGCGTCTCACAACAAACCTTTCGCCGTCAATTGCGTCAGTCATCCTGTCAACCGCAGCCATCCGCGATCGTCCTGGGACGAGGACTAATGATCCAGCCGGTCCGGGAGGTCCTAGATCGGTACGGGAAGCTCAGCGAGCAAGGCGATCGACGAGGTTCGCGCGTTGTAGGTCGAAAGCCACTGCGGCACCGCGGCTGGTGCGAGCGGGCGGCTGATGTAATAGCCCTGGACCGAATCGCAACCGAGTTCCTGCAGCGCGCCCCACTCAGCGGCGCCCTCGACGCCTTCGGCAACGGCAGACAGTTTCAGGTCGTGCGCAAGCGCGATAGCAGTTCTCGTGATCGCGCACGCGCCCGGGTCTTCACGCATGAGCCGAATGAAGGAGCGGTCGATCTTGATGCGATCGACGGGAAGGCGCGCGAGGTAGGTCAGAGACGAATAGCCACTCCCGAAGTCGTCGATCGCCACATCGACGCCGAGCGAGCGCAACGTCGCGAGGCTGGGCACAGCGCGCTCGATCTCGGTCATGAGCACGCTCTCCGTCACCTCGATCGACAGGCTCGTGGCAGGAAGGTCGTGCTTCCGGAGCAAGTCCGCGACGGTGAAAGGGAGGTCGCGGTCCAGGAGGTTCTGCACGGAGAGGTTGACCGCGACGGGCAGGTCGGTGCCGGCGCGTCGCCACGCGGCCGCCTGCGCAATAGCTTGCTCGAGCACGTGCGTAGTGAGTCGCCCTATGAGTCCGGTGCGCTCGGCCAGGGCTACGAACTGGTCGGGCGGAATGATGCCGCGCTCCGGGTGCGTCCACCTGGCCAACGCTTCGGCGCGGATGACCGCTCCGGTCGCCATGCCAACCTCTGGCTGATACGCGAGCGTGATCGCGCCGCTTGCGATCGCGCAGCGTAAGTCGCTCGCCAGACTCAACCCGAACTTGTTCGAGCGGTCGTCGTCCGCCGAGTAGAGCACCGCAGTGCGGTGCGTGCGCCGCGCGTGGTTCATCGCGATCTGTGCTCGGCGGACCAAGGTCGGCCGATCGATACCGTGCCCGGGATAGAGCGCGTAGCCGATGCTCACCCCAACATCGATGTCGTGAGACGCGATTTCGACCGACTGCTCGAGGCTTCGCAACAGCCGCTGGGTGATCTCGCGTGCTGCTCGTTCATCGACGCCGCAGAGCACGACTGCGAACTCGTCGCCGCCGAGGCGCGCGAGCGTGTCGGTCTCCCGGAGCTCCCGACAGAACCGCGTGCTGAGCGACTTCAGGACCTGATCACCCACCGCGTGGCCGAAGGTCTCGTTCGTGTCCTGGAAGTTGTCGATGTCGAACATCAGGACCGCGCCAGGTTGACCGTCGCGGCCGTGCTGGGCCAGGGCGTGGTCGAGGCGGTCGTCGAAGAGCGTGCGGTTGGGCAGCTCAGTGAGCTCGTCGTAGAGCACGCGTCGCTCGAGGGCAGCCTCGAACTTACGACGCTCGGTGATGTCACGAACGATCACGGTCGCCAGGGCCTCGCCATCGACGACAACACGCGACAGCGTGGCCTCGATCGGGAACTCCTCGCCACTCGCGCGCAGCGCCGTCAGCTGTCGGCCGGCGATGCGGTGCTCGTCCACTCCCTCCACGAACGTACGGACGTGGTCTGCGTGGGACACACGGCGCACGGTCGGCAAGAGGATGTCCAGCGAGCGACCGATCATCTCGCCCGCGGTTCGTCCGAACATGGCTTCGGCGGCCGCGTTGAAGATGACGATCGCGCCGCTCGCGTCGACCGTGATGATCGCGTCCCGGGCGGAGCGCACGATTCCATTGAGTCGCGCCTCGCTGCTGCGCAGCTCGTGTTCCGCGCGAACCCGATCGGTCACGTCCACGGCCACACCGACGACCCCGACCGTCTCCAGCGTGCGCGTGCGCACGGGAATGTGGCTTGTCTCGAGTACGCGACCGCGCAGATTCACCTGGGAAACGACCGTCTCGCCGGCGAGCGCTCGGTCCAGCTGCGCGACGAGCTCGGGATGGTCGGGATACTGGGAGGCGAAAAACTCGCGCGCGTCGCTTCCGACGTGCTCCCCCTCAGCGAATCCCAGCCAGCGCAGAGCCTCTCCGGCCCTGACGGTGAAGCGACCCGAGGCGTCGGTGGCCCAGAACGCCACGGGCGCGTGCGTCAGGACCGTGCGCAGCGCGGCCTCGGACGCCTCGAGGGCGAGCGTCTTGGCGGCACTCTCCCGCAGCAGCTCGTACATCATTCCGAACCCGCCGCCGAGGGCCGTGAACAGCGCTACATGTTCCAGCGTGAGCGCCGCGGCCGGGCTCACCCCCATCGCCGCGAGCACGCCAGCACACACGAGCAGGACCGCGGGCGCGGCGAGGACGCCGACGACTAGACCCCAGCACCCGGCGATGGCGGCGACTGGCAGGGCCGCAAGGTCGACGAACGCGTCTCCGAAGATCGCGTGCGCCGATGGGAGAATAGCCAGATATAGGATCAGTACGAAGCCCGAAATCAGCAGCCGTCTCCGCTCCGACGCTGGTCGCGCTGGGATTCGAAGTCGCATCGCCGGGCTCCCCTTCCTTCACCGCGCGCCTTGCTGACGGAAGTGTTGCGGGCCGCAACTGTTCGCAACAGGGACCTTCGGCTCTGTTCACACGTGCTGGTCGGTGTCTGTTAGTACCAGGACCTAGGTCGCGTACCGGTGACGCAGCCGCGCGGCCCACGTCGCGGCGACTCGCGCACCGCGGTCGCTACCCCGCCGACGGAACAACGGATACAGCGGTTGCCCACGAGACTGATGGACTGTCCTGGCTGCTGATCGGTAGTCCGAATACGGTCGACCGGCGCCTGTCGCAGCGTGAGCGCGTCTACAGTGCGCTGACGCGGCTACCAGGTGATCGCGAGCGATCGCGCGCCGGCATCGTCGTCGAGGACGATGACGATGGGATCGGCGCACTGCGCGATGGTCTCGGTCAGCGCAAGACGACCGGCGCGAAGGTTGGCGCGATGCTGGCGCTCGCTGCGTTGGTCATCGTCGGAATCGCCCTGGCACTCCTGGAACCGCCGCGAACATTGATCGGGCAGCCGCCCAACGCATCCTCACCAACTTCTCCAAGATCGGACTCGGCTACACCTGTGAGCGAGGCAGAGGCCTGGGGTGGAATCTGGTCCCTGGCCAACGGAGCTGCTGTTCTTCGTCCGACATGGCTGCCGAAGAGCAAAGACGAATATCAGATCCTCCCCGACTTCGGCACTTCGCGTGACGCGCTCAGCTTCTACAGCTTTCTCTATGTGGAGGTCCACTCCGTTCAGGGGAAGACCGTGTGGAACGTCGAGTTCCTCGCCGAGTCTCTCGACGGCCCACGTCGAGGATTGCAGCAGTTCGGCGGCGCGGCCGAAGCCGTGCAGGTCCGCGGGCACGCGGCCGAGCTCTTCGGCAACGGTTCTCCGGGCTGGACGCTTGTGTGGAACGAGGGCAACTACCGATACGCGATTCAGGCCTTCGGGGTCCGCCGCGAAGACTTGGTAGCCATCACGGACTCACTCGCCCCCGTGATCGACGACATGGGACGAACCACGCCCCCCAGGTGAGCTCGCGCCTCGCTCAGAAATGCTTCTAGGTCAGTGCGTACGTTGCTCTCGTTGCTCTGGGGACTACGAATCCGTGACCGAAGACCGTTAGGAAGGCACGCCCTCGGCGAGCGGCAACGCGAACGCGAACTCGCTCCCCAGGTCATCGCTCGACTCCAGCCACAAGCGCCCGCGGTGCTGCTCGGCGAGGCGCCGGCTGATGTGGAGGCCGAGACCCGTCCCGGGGATATCCCGCGTTCTCGACGCTCGGTAGAAGGGCGCGAAGATCCGGTCGCGCTCGTCACTCGCGATGCCAGCCCCGTGGTCTTTGACGCCGACACGGGCCTCATTGCCGACGAGCGCGAGTGTCACTGTGATCGGGGATCCCGGTGAAGAGTATTTGAGGGCGTTATCGAGGAGGTTGCCGACGATCTGGGCGATGCGATCAGGGTCGCCGCGGACCAGCGCCGGCTCGCGCGATGGCTGGAAGACGATCCGTGGAGCGTCGCCGTGCTCGTAGTGGGGAATGGCCTCGGCGATGGCGCGGCCCAGATCGAACGTCATCACCTCCAGGCTCAGCGCGCCGACCGTGACCCGCGCGTCGTCCAGCAGCTCGCCGATCAGCCGGTTCATCCTGTTGGCCTGGTCGATCGTGTGTTCGATCGCCTCCCGTGCGCGCGGGAGATCCTTCTCGAGATAGCGGAGGGCGAGCTGGGCCTGGCCGAGCACGGAGGTGAGCGGCGTTCGCAGCTCGTGGACGGCGGTGCTGAAGAAGTCGGCGGGAGCCCAAGCCGCCGCTGCCTCTGTGCCCACCGCGGGGAAGACCGTGATCGCGTCCGCCTGCGGCAGGGCTGCCGGATGGGACACCTCAACCGCGTGCTTGAGGGTGGCGAGGAACTCGGTCACCAGGAACGGCTTGTCCATCACATCCGCGAAGCCAGCGGCCTTGCTGCGGGCCGTCGTTCCCGCGCGCGCCTCGGCCATCGAATCGACATCGGCGGTGAACATCAGCACCGGCAGCTCGGGGTGCGCGCGGCGGATCGCCGCCGCGTCTGCCCACGATCGTCCTTGCCCATTCGCTCGGGGCTCGCTGTCGAGGATGACGCACTGCGGATGCCAGCGCTCCACGGCCGCGGCAATCTCGTCGTGATCGGCGATGGTGACGTGCCGGTAACCCGCCTCGTCGAGCAGCGCGCCCACAACCTTGCTCAGCAGGGGCTCATCCTCGACGAGCAGCACGGTCCACTGGACGTCGCTTTGTGCCTCGGCTGCCACGGTCACGCCCGCGCCCTTCGTTTGCTCAGCGTGCGCTGGATTGAGTACGCCCATCTGAGGAATGTTGGCTGTTCGCGTCGCTGATACATGACGGTTTCGTCACCAGATCGCCTCGGGTGGGGTTCGCTCAGCCGCCTTGCGAGACGAAGCGATAGCCCTCGCCGTGCACGGTCTGGATGTACGGCGTCTTGTTGAAGTCGTCGCGGAGCTTCACTCGCAGGGCCCGGATGTGCCGTTCCACGACATTTGTCTCGGTAACGAAGTCGGGGCCCCAGAGCGCGTCCAGGATGAGGTCGCGCGTCACGATCGTTCCGCTATTCGCCGCCAGGAGATAGAGGAGCGCCTGCTCGAGCCCGGTGAGGTGGATCTCCGAATCCCCGATTCGCACCCGCCGGTTGAGAATGTCGATGCTGAGATCGCCGATGCGGATCACGGGCACGAAGTGCACGCGTTCGCCGTAGGTACGCCGGATCGCCGCCCGGACGCGGGTGACGAGCTCGGCGGGCAAAAACGGGATGGTCAGGATGTCGTCGGCACCGCGGTCGATGACCGCGAGGTTCTTCTGCAGATCGTCGCGGCGGGTGAGCGCCAACGTCGGGAGCCGCCGGGAGTCGACCTGATCGTCGACGAGCTCGATGGTCCGTCCCTCGTCGGCTTGAATATCGATGATCGCCAGGTGCGGCCGCATCTCGGCCACGGCGAGCTTCGCCTCCGCGAAAGTCCGCTCGATCCGCACCTCGTAGGTGCCGTGCTTGAGTGCCAGGACGACGACCTTGGTGAGCGGGTGATCGTCCATGACGATGAGCACTCGGAAGCGTTCGGGGCCGTGTGGCGTCGCGTCGTCGCCCAGCATGTAGCCATTCTGCCAAAGGTTCAGTGCCCGGCAAGCTCGTAGATACGGACTCCCAGCTCTCGGCTCAGTGGCAATGGCCACTGGCCCGGGTTTCCCTCGCCAAAGCCGCCCGAATCGTGATGGCCCGTGATCACGAGCAGGCCCGTCTCGCTCGCGACCGGCGTACCGATCCACAGCAGCCCGTCCCCGGAGTCGTCGCCACTCTGGGATGGCGCGAGGGCTGGCGATGGCTCGGGCGTTGACATTTTGGGGCGCGGCTGCGGGCCGTGATTGGTGCCCGACTCGGTCACCGCCATGCGGTAGTACGAATGGACGCCGCTGCCACTGACGGCGGTGCGCTCCCGGTAGCAGCGCGACGGCCCGCTCCTCTTGACGTCAGGCGTGAGCGCCTCTTGGATGCGCAATCCGGAGTCCTCGCCGGCGGCGGGCAGCTGGCGCACCCGCCTCAGGCAGGCGACGTCGCGGCGGTCATCGATGCTCACCAGCATCGGCAGCATCTGCTCGTCGGGGGCCCAGGGCATCGCCGCGACCCGCGCCGCCGCCTGCACCTGCATGGCGGCATCTCCGGCCGATAGACGCAGCTCGTCGAGAACAAAGAACCCTTGGGACACCATTGGATCGTGCCTGCCGGCGGTGCGGAGCGCATGACGGAACCGTCAGGACTCACCTCCGCCGTGTCTTTACGTTCCCCTTGGCGCACCAGCGACCGAAGGAGCGACGATGGAAGATCACAAACCTGCGGCAAGCACCCCGGCCGTCGAAGCGACCACCCCGGTCGCCGCCCAAACCGAATCGACGATCGCCGATCCGTATGCCGGACGACGGGAAAGCGCGTACAAGCTGCAGCAGGGCATCTACATCCTCTTCGGCGTTGTTGAAGTGCTGCTCGCGACCCGCTTCGTCCTGCGCCTGCTTGGCGCCAACGCCCAAGCGGGATTCGCGCAGCTGATCTACGGCGTGACCGGTCCGCTGGTCGCGCCGTTCCAAGGTCTGTTCGGCACGGTCCAGTCGGACGCGAGCGTCCTCGAGTCGAGCTCGCTCGTCGCCCTGCTCGTGTACGCCCTTCTCGCCTGGCTCGTCGTCAAGCTCGCCTGGCTCGCGTTCGGCGAGACGCGATCGGCGACCGCCACGACCACGCGCAGCACGAGCATCCGTCGGTAGGCCAGTCGCGCAGCGCCCAGCATCGCGCTGGGTAACACCTCGCGCTTCACCACACGCGGGGCCCCTGCCGTCAAGGCGGCGCCCGGAAAGATGACCACATGAAGGCGCACGCTCACATCCCCGCGCGGTTCCTCGCGGTCGGTAGCGCGCTGATCCTGGCGACGGCCGCGCTTGCAGGCGGGCTCGTCGCGACCGCGGCAGGTCCGACGACCGTCCCACTCGGGACGGCCTCGAGCTTCGGCGTCCTCGCCGGCTCGGGCATCACCAACACGGGGCCGACCGTGGAGAATGGGGACATCGGCTCGTTCCCGACCACTACGATCACCGGTTTTCCGCCGGGGATCGTGAACGGCACCAACCACGGCGGTGACGCGGTGACGCAAGGGGCGAAGAACGCTCTCGTTACCGCATACAACGCCGCCGCCGGCAAGACCCCGGTGACCACCGTGCCGACCGAGCTCGGCGGCAGCACCCTGATCGGCGGCACCTACAGCGCCGCGTCGGGCACCTTCGGCATCACGGGCAACCTGACCCTGAACGGCGGCGGCGATGCGACCTCCGTGTGGGTCTTCCAGATGGCTTCCACGCTGACCACCGCCACCAGCAGCAGCGTCACCCTGATCGGCGGCGCGCAGTCCTGCAACGTGTTCTGGCAGGTCGGTAGCTCCGCCACGCTCGGCGGAAGCACGACCTTCCGCGGCAACATCCTCGCGCTGACCTCGATCACTCTCGTCACCGGCGCGACCATCGACGGCCGCGCGCTTGCGCGCAACGGCGCGGTGACGCTCGACACGAACACCATCACGCCCTCGACCTGCGCCGCGGCTCCGACACCGACGCCGACCCCTGTGGCCACCGCCACCCCGACGACTGCGCCAACTGCGACACCCGCTGCGACACCCGCTGCGACACCCGCTGCGACACTGGCGCCGACTGTGACCCCAACCTCGACGCCTCCGCTCGTGGGCGCGCCGATCGCAACCGCCACACCCCGCGTTCTGACGTCACTCCCTTCAACGAGCACGCAGGACCTCGAGAGCGTACCCACCTGGGTGCTGATGCTCTCGCTTGCGCTCTTCACGCTGCTCACGATCTTCGTCAGAGCCCGAGGGCGACGGGCCAGTACGCTGCCCAAGAGTTGAGTCGAAGCGCGACCTGTTTCCGAGGCGAGGGAGTTCCGCAAGGGACTCCCTTCCTCTGGGGGCGTCTTCACAATCCCTTCACGCCGTCTGCCTAGAGTCCCCGGCGTGACCGTCGCGGTGGCGCAGGCGAGCGTGCGGATGACAGTCGTCTCGTATCTCGCGTACTTCGTCATCGCCGGCATCGGTCAGGCGCTCGCGCTGCAGGATCCCGCATCGGCGCTCGCCTCCGCCGTGCAGGTCGGCGGCACGATCTGGTACGGCATCGTCGCCCTCCTGCTCTGCCGCCTCTTCGGCGACCCGACGCGCGGCGCCGGCGTCCTCGCCATGGTCAGCGTCGTCGTCGGCTGCGTCATGCAATCGCTGTACTTCGCGCTCGGCCTGGGTCGCGGCGCGGAGGTGCTCGGACTGGCCTTCTTTGGACTCTTCCTCGTCTTGCTCGGCTATCTCGTCGTGCGATCGGCGCTCATCCCGCGAGCGATCGGTGTCGCGCTCATCATCGGGGGCGCGGCGTCGTGCGTCTTGTGGCTGCCATTCGTGCCCGCGGCGTTCGCGCCTGCGTTCCTGCTGGGCGGAGCCGGGGAGCTCGCGCTGCTGCTATGGCTCCTGATCAAAGGGGTCCGGCGTTAGCTGACCTCAGCTTGCCGCTTTCTTCACGATCGCGCCGATCCTCGCCTCTTCGGCGGCGGTCAACTCCTTCAGCGCGAAGGCGGTCGGCCACATGGCGCCTTCATCGAGGTTCGCCTCGTCGCTGAAGCCGAGCGTCGCGTAGCGCGTCTTGAACTTCTGGGCGTCCTGGAAGAAGCAGACGATCTTGCCGTCCTTGGCATACGCGGGCATCCCGTACCAGAGCTTCGGCGAGAGGTCTGGCGCGTTGGCTTTGACGATGGCATGGATCCGCTTGGCCAGGGCGCGATCGGATGGTGCCATCGCCGCGATCTTCTCGAGCACCGCGGCCGCCTGTTCCGCCTTGCTCCCGGCCGCCTTCCGCTCTGCGATGGTCTCTCTCAGCGCGGCGCGTTCCTCGGCCGTGAGTCCGGTAGGTGTGTTGCTCTTGGCAGACTTCTTGACGCCCTTCGTTGCAGCGTTCCGCTCAGCCATGATCAGTCCTCCGGAAGAGCGGCGAAGGCCTTCTTGGTCTTCATGTACCACCCCATTCCTGCGATCGGGTTCTTCCACCGGCCCTGCATGCTCTTCAAGGCGTCTTCGTGCGTCTTGTCACCGCCGGCGACCATCTCTTTCAGATGCTTGTCTTCCGCCTTGATGACCTCATCGCCCGTCGTGCCACGGAATTGGGCATCGCACGGACCGCCCATTTGCTTACAGGTCATTGTCTTCATGAGTCTCGACTTCCTTTCATCGTGGCTGTGTGCGTTGCGAGCGCGTCGAGTGTGAGCTTCGCGCCCTGGGCGGCGCTGTACTTCGCGACCCTCTCGTCGCGCTCTTCCTTGCTGCCGAAGACCAATCGCAGCGTCGCCTCGGTCGTTGCACCGCGCTCGGCGAGCGTGAGCGTGGTCTTCACCGGGTGCGGGTCATCCTTGCCCATCCCGTACATCCAGACGATGCGCTCTGGCGGCACGATCTCCGTCCACATCCAGTGGTTCGGATAGGCGCTGCCATCGCGGCCCTGGACCGTGGCGTCCCACACGCCGCCCGGCGTGAAGTCAAACGCCTGTGTGGTGATCGTGGCGCCTTTCGGGGCACACCACTGGGCGAGGTGGTCGGCGCTCGTGAATGCCTCGAAGACCAGCCGCCGGGGGCCTTCGATGATGCGCGAGACGACGATCTCCCGGTCCGCCTCGTTGCTAACGTCGGCCGCCATCTGCGTGCTCCTCCCGCTGAAGCTTCTTCACGTACTCATTCAGCCGGTCGAAGTTCTCGTTCCAGTACTGCTCGAAGCCGGTGACCCATTCGTGCACCGGCTCGAGGCCGCGCGCGTCGAGGCCGTAAAGCCGCTGCTGCCCGGCCTCGCGCACCCGCACGAGTCCCACCTCGCGAAGCACGCGCAGGTGCTTCGACGTGCGCGGCTGCGTGATCCGCAGTGCGCGTGCAAGCTCGTTGACCGGTCGCTCGCGCCCCTTGAGAAGGACGAGGATCCGCCGCCGCTGCGGCTCGGCAACTGCGTTGAACGCATCAGACGTCGTGGCGGCTCGTGCCATGGTGCGAATATATGTCCATATCGGCATATGTCAAACCTCGACATCGGCCCCTTACGGCTCGAGATGCCCCGCCGTTTCTGGCTCGTCAATTCCATCCGTCGACGGGGATCCGCTGTGCTTGCGCGGCCGCCGCGAGCCATGCCGATCGGCCGCTGGATCGATCGACCGGACGGTCCCGGCCTCTGCCGAAGGTGTGCCGGATGGGTTTGTACGTTTTAGAAGCTCCTCGGTCGTATCGGTGACATAGATGAGTACTCCCGCCACCGCGCCCGATTCGTCGCGCATCGGTTGCAGCCACTGGCTGACCCAGCCGACCTCTGGGCCACGACCGCGGCGGTCCCAGCGGTTCTTGTAGTCGAACAGGAAGCGCGCCTGTCCGGCCGCCCGAACCTCGTCCAGCTGCGCGATGAACGCACCCTGAGGCGCCTCGGGAAACGCGTCCGCCATGCTCTTACCGACAACGTCACGGCCGGCAATGATCCGACGGTATGCCGCGTTCACAGCGACATAGGTATGGCTTGGCCCACGAACGACGCCGATGCCGATCGGTGCGTCGCGGAACAGGTAATTCAGCCAGCCGAGCTGGCCCGCCGTTCCGCCGAACAGGCGCACCTCCACTCCGACTTGCGCCAGAGCGGTGCGATTTGGGGCGTTGAAGCGGCGCAGCAGCGCGGAAACGTGTTCCTTCGCAACCTGCTCGCTGATCCCGAGCCGTGTGGCGATGGACTTGTTACCCAGCCCGGCGACGACCATGTCGAGGACTTCTTCCTGTCGGAGGGTCAGCTGGCGTCGAGGGCGCTGCTCCACGGATTGAGACAGCACCCTACACCCGTTGGCATACAAATGGTGGGTATTCGGCGTGATGTAGCGGGGTACGGGCGTAGGTCTGGCCCGATCGGCCAAGACGGACAAGCATTCGGGCCATGGCGCTCGCAAATCCGAGCTTGCGTGGGAACGGCCCGGCCGACCCGGTCTCGACGGCGGTCCGCGTGGCGCCGAGCTCGTCGCGACGGCACGATCCGGAAGGCAAGGCCAAACGCCTGGTCGCAGCCGCCGTGCACGCGGTGGCCGAGCTCGGCTATCAGCAGGCCACCATCGAAGTCATCTGCCGCCGCGCCGGAGTCGCGATCGGAACGTTCTACACGAGCTTCAGCGGCAAGGCGGAGCTCTTCGCATCACTGGCGGAGACCGTTCCTCGACTGACGCTGGCTTCAGGTGACCTAGGTGATCCAACGACCGTGACGCAGCGGATCGACGCCTTCTTCGGCAGCGCCGATCGGCTCGCGGCATCAGCAGTGCTTGAGGCGGCACGAGATGAGCCCGTCCTGCGAGCGCGAGAAGCTGCGGTCGCAGCGGCGGCTCGGAGCAGGCTGGCGCACGCCGTGTTCGATGCACGCGAGCGGGCCCGGCGACCTGTCACGACGTCCGACGCCTCGACGATCGCTTGGGCCGTATCGGCACTCATCATCGAAGCAATGCGGGATCCGGCCCTGGTTGGCCAGCCGGTGGCACCGCGGCTGGCTCGGGCGATCTGGCTGCAGGTTTACGAGCGCGGGTTCGAGTCACGGACCGGCGAAACGAGCCCGCCCTAGAGGACCGCGACCGCCCGATGGCTGGCGATGGGCGCCCGGCGTATCGGGCTCAGCCGCCTGACCACGTTCGCTGCTGCTAGCTTCGCCACGATGCCGACGTATGTCGCGCTGCTGCGCGGGATCAACGTGGGTGGCAGTCGCATGATCAAGATGGCCGACCTCCGCGAGGTCTTCCTCGCCGCCGACGCGGCTGACGTCGCGACGTACATCCAGAGCGGCAATGTGGTGTTCACCCACCCGGGGCGATCGGAATCCACGCTCACGGCCGAGCTCGAGAAGCGGATCGCCAAGGCCGCGGGGTTCCCGGTGCCCGTCGTCTTGCGCACCGCCGGCCAGCTCGCGCGGGTGATCGAGGACAGCCCCTTTCCCGATGCGGATGCCGAGCACCTGCACGTCGCGTTCTTGGCGGCGCGCCCTCCGGCGAATGCGCCGGCCATCGACGGGCGCGTGTTCGCGCCGGAGCGCTACGCGGCCGTCGGCCGCGAGCTCTACCTGTACCTACCCGGCGGAATGGGCCGTTCGAAGCTCGCGGCCGCCGTCCTCGCCAAGCCGAAGGCGATCGGGGCAGCCGGCACGGCGCGCAATTGGCGCACGGTGTTGAAGCTGAACGAGCTCGCGTCGGCGCGATGACCGGCTCGGCGCTGAAGGCGGCGCTTGCGGGGCCGCGGGATGAGCCCGCGCGCAGGGAGGGCAACCAAGAAGCCCGGTCGTCTCGACCGGGCTTCCAGCAGGCGTTGTGTTTCCGGGGTGTCAGGCCCTCGAAAGGCTAGACCGGAGTCGGGACCGTGACCGGCCGGCCGGTCGGTGCGAAGACCACCTTCTCCTTCGGCGTGACGAAGGCGTGCACGAAGCCTGCGATCGAGAGGACCAACATCACCGCAGCGAGGCCGTACAGGATGTTCGCCGCGAGACCGGCCATGGCGCCGATGCTGCTGAAGCCGAAGACCGTGAGGAGCAGTCCCCGGAGGGTCTCACCCGTTTGCATCGTCGTGCGGAGCGATGTCGCGGAGTCCAGCTTCTTCTGGAGGTCGGCCGCGGCCACCGTGTCGGACTTCGTCTTGGCGGCCGCGATCTGCGTGCCGAGGTCGGTGCGGACGGAACCGAGCGTCGCGTACGTCTCGCCCGGGAAGCCGGCCGCGATCGCGGCCTTCTCCATGTGCAGCGCGATGTAGTACTTCGCGTAGCACTCCGCCTGTTGACCGGTCTGCATGAGCTGGCCACCGTAGGTGACCAGGCAGCTCGAGCCGGCCTTCCAGCTCGTTTCCTCGGCCGTGAGCTTGTCGGCGGGTGTAAAGCTGATCTTCTGTGCGCTCAGCTCTTCCTTGACGTAGTTCTGAGAGAAGCTGTATTGACCGAACGCGGCGAATCCGAGAGCGAGAAGGAGAACAGCGACCACCAGGCCGCCTCCCGCGAGGATGACGTCGAGACTTCTGCGTTTCACTGGGCCCTCCAAAGCGACTTGATGGGCTAACCCTCGGGCTTGTCGCGAGGATTCCGAAGGACCGAATGGCCCAAGAACGGCAGCCATTCGGCCCATCAGTCGGTCCCGGTGGGCCTCACGGGACCCTTGTGCCCGGTTCGTTCGTGACTTTCGACCTTTGGGGGGCTGAGCGGCGCATCGAAGATGCGGCCCGGACGGGGTCCTGCCCGCCCGCGCGCAAT
>JAXDLF010000027.1:0-14809 GCA_034666765.1 Chloroflexota bacterium | reverse complement strand
TCGCCGCGGAGAAGCACGGCTTCGACAGCATCGTGGTGAGCGACCACTTCCATCCGTGGAAGGACACCGACGGCCACGCGCCGTTTTCGTTCGCCTGGCTGGGCGCGGTGGGTGCGCGGACGACGCGCGCCCGCCTCGGAACGAGCGTCGTCACGCCGACGTTCCGCTATCACCCGGCGATCGTCGCCCAGGCCTTCGCGACGCTCGGTGCGCTGTTCCCGCGACGAGTGTTCCTCGGCGTGGGCAGTGGCGAATCGATGAACGAGACGCCGGTCACCGGCGACGCGTGGCCGCCGCCGGGGGAACGCCTCCAGCGGCTGGGCGAAGCCATCGAGCTGATCAAGAAGCTCTGGGCCGACGACTACGTCACGTGGACGGGCAAGTACTACCGGACCGCGGCGGCGAAGATCTTCGACAAGCCGCGGGAGCCGGTGCCGATCTTCATCGCCGCCGCCGGTCCGAAGGCCGCGGAGCAGGTCGGGAAGCTCGGCGACGGGTTCATCTGCACGAGCGGCAAGGGCATGGAGCTCTACCGCGACGTCCTCATCCCGAATCTCGAGAAGGGCGCGCGTGCAGCCGGCCGTGATCCCGCGGGGATCGAGCGGATGATCGAGATCAAGGTGAGCTTCGACGCGGACCGCGATCGGGCCCTCGCGGACACGCGCGAGTGGGCCGCGCTGGCGCTGCCGGCCGAGGACAAGGCGGGCGTCGAGGATCCGCGCGAGATGGAGCGCCGCGCGGCCGGAGCCGCGGACAACGCGCACAAGCGCTTCATCGTCACCAACGATCCGGCCGAATGCGTCGCCCAGATCGAGCCGTACCTGGCCCTCGGCTTCACCCACCTCGTCTTCCACTTTCCGGGCAAGGACCAGGAGCGAGCGATGCGCCAGTACGCGGCGGAGGTCCTGCCGCTCCTGCGGAAACGCGCCTGAAAGAGGATCTGCTCGCCACGGGGCGACTCGGCCACCTCGCGACGGCGAGCCGCGATGGGCGTCCCCACGTGGTCCCGGTGTGCTTCGCCTGGCTGCCGCCATCCGTGTACACGGCGATCGATGGGAAACCGAAGCGCACGACGCTCCTGCGACGCGTCCGGAACATCGCCGAGACCGGGCGGGCCTCGCTGGTGGTCGACCGGTGGAGCGAGGATTGGAAGAACCTCGCGTACGTGCTCGTCGAGGGTCCGGCCGTGGTGCTCGAGGATGGACGGGAGCGCGACGAGGCGCTGATCCTGCTCACCGCGAAGTACCCGCAATACGACGACCTACCGCTCGCCGGCAGCCTCGTCATCAGGCTCACCGCCGAGCACACGGTGGAGTGGCACGCGTCGTAACCCTGCGGCCGCGGTCGGGCACCGCGCCCACGCCTACCTAGACTCGGCGGCGCATGGACTTCGGCTTCACGCTCAAGCCCGACCAGTCGCTCGGGCGGGCGGTGGCGCTGACACAGCTCGCGGAGCAATGCGGCTTCACCCACGGCTGGGTGTTCGACAGCCACGTCCTGTGGAAGGAGCCGTACGTCCTGCTCACGCTCATGGCCCAGAACAGCACGACGTTGCGGCTCGGGACCTGCGTCACGAATCCCGCGACGCGCGAGCCGTCGGTCACCGCGAGCACGCTCGCGGTGCTCCAGATCCTGTCGCGGGGCCGGATGGACCTCGGTATCGGCCGCGGCGACTCCGCGCGGCGCGTGCTCGGCAAGAGGCCAACGACGCTCGAGGACCTGGAGGCGGCCGCCCTCGCGATCCGCGATCTGTGCGAGGGACGCACCGCGACGTACGACGGTACGGACCTGCGACTGGACTGGGCCGAGCCGTTCGACCTCCCGGTGTGGATCGCCGGGTACGGGCCGAAGGCCCTCGCGGTCACCGGGCGCATCGCCGACGGTGCGGTCATCCAGCTCGCCGATCCGAGTCTCGTGCGGTGGTGCGTCGGCCTGCTGCGCGAGGGGACCCGCGCGGCGAAGCGCGACGCGAGCGACGTGAAGGTCATGGTCGCCGCGCCCGCGCACGTGGGCCGCAGGGCGGACGTCCGCGAGCGGGTGCGCTGGTTCCCCGCCCTCGTGAGCAACCACGTCGTCGATCTCGTTCGCCGCTACGGCGAGCAGGGCCTGCCGGCGGACCTCACCCGCTACGTGCGCGATCGCCCCGGCTACGACTACAAGCACCACGCCGAGTCGGGGTCGTCGAACGCGGGCTTCGTCGACGACGAGTCGGTCGACCGGTTCTGCGTCACCGGTGAGGTGAGCGAGCAGATCGAGAAGCTCCACGCGCTCGCCGACGCGGGCATGACCCAGTTCAACCTCTACCTGATGAGCGGTGACGAGGAGCGACAGCTCGAGGCGTACGGAGCGGAGATCATCCCAAGGCTCCGCTGACTCCGCCGGTGCATGCGCATCGCGCCGCGCGTGCGACGGTCGCATAGCATCGCGAGGGCGTGAGTGACCCGTCCGACGATCGCGTCCGGTTCCTCCGACAGCTCTTCGACGACGCACCGGCCATCGTCGTCCTGACCCGCGGGCCGAAGCACGTCTACGAGTACCTGAACAAGGCCGCGACGACGTCCTCCGGCTTCCGGCCCGACCTCATCGGCAAGACCCTGCGCGAGGGCCGGCCGGAGCTCGTGGAGCAGGGCTACGGCGAGCTGTACGACGGCGTGTACCGGACCGGCGAGAGCTTCGTCGGGCATGACGCCCGGGTGGTGCGGACGACGGCCGACGGCTCGCGGGACCAACGGATCCTGCGGTTCTCGCTGACGCCGTGGCGCGATGAGGACGGCAAGGTGAGCGGCGTCCTCGTGAACGCCGTCGACATGACGGACGAGGTGGAGGCGCGGGATCTCCAGCGTGAGCTCCTGCACCGGACCGAGGAGCTGCGAGCCGAGGCGGAGTCCGAGCGGCGGCGGCTGGATCAGCTCCTCGACGTGATCCCGGTCGGGATGGTCATGTACGACCGCAACGGCAGGGTCGTCAGGGGAAACCAGGCCAGGGCGCGCATCATCGGTGATCCGGCGCGGAATCCCGACGTGGCGACCTCGGTCGCATACCTGCGCCCGGCCCACGAGGATGGCCGTCCCTGGACCATGGACGAGCTGCCGGCGAATCGCGCGCTGCGGGGAGAGACCGTCCGCGGCGCGCTCCTGTACATCCGGACGCTCGACGGTGTCGAGAAGGTCGTCTTGACGAGCGCCGCGCCGCTCCACGACGTGACCGGCGCGGTCGATGGCGCGGTCCAGTTCTTCCAGGAGCTCGACCCGCCCGGCTAGCGCAGGACGAAGCCCTCGCGAAGCGGATCGTCGGGCGCGATCCAGAGCTCCGAGCGGCCCACCGTCCAGGCGGAGCCCGCGACCTCCGGCACGACCGCGTCATACGGTCCGACCCTCGCCGGCCGCAGCGCGCGGCCGCGGAATCGGGTGCCGATGATGCTCTCGACGGTGAAGCTCGCGCCGTCGCGGAGGCGGCCGCGAGCATGCTCGATCGCCACGCGCGCGCTCACGCCGGTCCCGGTGGGCGACCGATCCACCTCCCCCTCGGCGAAGACGCAGACGTTCCGGGAATCGGCGCCCGGGCCGTGGGCCCGACCGGTGAGGATCGTTCCGTACAGGAAGGACAGATCGGCCGGTTCGGGCGACTCGGGGTGCCGGACCTCGCGGCTCGCCATGACCGCGCGCTTGATGCGCATTCCGACGTCGATGCACCGCCGGTAGCCGGTCGGATCGAGCGGCACGCCCAGCGCGTCGGCGTCGACGAACGCGTAGAACGCGCCGCCGAACGCAAGGTCGTAGCGGACCTCGCCGACCCCGTCGACCGGCACGGTCTGATCGAGCGCCGCCGCGAACGATGGCACGTTCTCGAACGCCACCTCGCGCACGCGCGCGCCATCGCGTGTCGCTCGGGCGGTGACCCGGCCGGGTGGGGCGTCGTAGCGCACGACGTCGCCCGCGCGCTCTCCGGTCTCGAGAAGCGCGGTGGTCAGGGCGATGATGCCGTGGCCGCACATCGTGCTCCAGCCCTCGTTGTGCAGGAACAGCACACCGAGGTCGCCGTCGGGCGTCACGGGCTCCGTCGGGATGGCACCGTACATGTCGGCGTGGCCGCGCGGCTCGAACACGATCGCCCGGCGCAGTCCGTCGAGGTGCTCGCGCGCGTAGCGCCGCTTCTCGAGGATCGTCGTCCCGGGGATCGGATCGATGCCGCCGGTGACGATCCGGAGGGGCTCGCCCGCCGCGTGGGCGTCGAGGGTCGTGATCCGCCGCCACGCTCGTGGCGGGTCCCAGCTCCGCATCGTGCGCCCGGGGCCGGGCTAGGCCCGCCCCGGGCGTGCCCCATTCAGATGCACCGCGCCGTCCTTCATGACGAACGCGACGCTGCTTCGGTCCTTGAACAAGGCGATGTTCGCCAGCGGGTCGCCGCGCACCCCGACCAGGTCGGCGCGCTTGCCCGGCTCGATCGTCCCGGCGAGCGTGTCGACGCGCGCGCACTCGGCCGCGGTCTTGGTCGACGCGACGATCGCCTGCATCGGCGTCATGCCGTTCTCGACCATGACCGCGATCTCCTCGGCGTTCGTTCCGTGCGGGCCGACGCCCGTGTCGGTGCCCATCGCGATCTTCACTCCCTGCTCGACGGCCATCCGGAACGAGCGCTTGTGATCCTCGATGACCGCCTTCGCCTTCCGCAGCGCGTAGGGCGGGATCGACGACGGATCCTTCTCGGCGCGGCGCAGCACCCAGAGGGGCGCGATGAGCGTCGCCACGAGGAACGTGCCGCGCCTCTTCATCTCGGCGCAGATCTCCTCGTCCAGGTAGATGCCGTGCTCGATCGACTCGACGCCCGCGAGCACGGCGTTCTTGATGCCCTGGGTCGCCTGGGCGTGCGACATGACCGTCTTGCCCGAGGCGTGGGCCTCGTACACGATCGCCGCGATCTCCTCCGGCGAGAATCCGGTCGCGCCGGGCTCGTCGTTCGGCGACAGCACGCCGCCCGAGGTCATGATCTTGATCTGGTCGGCACCCGCGCGCAGCACCTCGCGGCTGGCTCGGCGGACGCCGTCGATCCCGTCGACGACCCCGTTCGGCCGCTCGGGGTCGCCGGGCCACATGTTGACGCCGGACGGGGTCATCGAGTCGCCGTGCCCGCCGGTCTGGGAGAGCGGCGACACCGCGATGCGCATCCGCGGTCCGGGGAACAGACCGCGCTCGACGGCGGCCTTCACGCCGCGGGTCGTGAACCCGGCATCGCGCACCGTGGTGAAGCCGGCATCGAGCGTCTCGCGCGCGTGCACGAGGGCCATCGCGGTGTTGAGGCTGAGCGGCGTGAGGAGCCGCTGCTGCACGCTGTCTTGGCCGACGGCGAGATGCACGTGGCAGTCGATCAGCCCGGGCAGGATCGTCAGGTCGCCGGCGTCGACGACCTCCGCGCCCTTCGGCGGGTCCGCGGCGATGCGCTGGATGACCCCGTCGTCGATGATCACGAAGCGCCCGCGGACCGGATCGGCGCCGGTGCCGTCGATGAGCGCGGCGGCGCGGACCGCAAGCGTCATGCGATCGCCTCCTCGAACTTCGGGCGGACCTCGGTCGCGATGCGCTCGATCGTCTCGTGATCGAACGGCGCCTTGAAATAGAGGATGAATCCCCGGGCTCCGGCCCGCCACAGCGCGGCGCAGGCCCGCACGACGCCGTCGACGGTATGGATCGGATTCATCTGCACGGGCTCGGTGCTCCCGGCTCGCGCGCGCACGCGCTCGAGCTGGGCCGCGACGTCGCGCACGTCGTCCCGGAGGACGAAATCGGGACGGAGGGACGTGAGCGGCGTGATCTCGGCCGGGTCGCGACCGACCTCGGCGCAGTGGGCCGCGAGCACCTCGAGCTTGTGCGCGATGACCTCGGGCGTCCCATGGCCGTGCCAGTAGTCGGCGTATCGCGCGACGGTGCGGAGGGTCTTCTGCTCGCCGCCTCCGCCGATGAGGATCGGGAGCCGCTTCTGCACCGGCTTCGGCTCGGCGACGGCGTCCTTCAGCTGGTAGTGCTTGCCGGCGAAGCTCGCGACCGGCTCGTCCAGGAGGAGCCGCAGCACGCGCGCGGCCTCGTCCATCCGCGCCAGCCGGCCGCCGGTCGACGGGAAGCGCAGCCCGTACATCGCGTGCTCGCCTTCGTGCCACGCCGCACCGAGGCCGAGGATCGCGCGCCCGTTCGTCACGTGGTCCAGGGTCACGACCATCTTCGCGAGGACCGGCGGATGGCGGTACGTATTCCCGGTCACGAGCGTGCCGAGCCGCACTCCCGAGGTCAGCGCACCCCACGCGGCGAGCAGCTCCCAGGCCTCGAACATCGGACCCTTCGGATCGCCCTCGAGCGGCACGAAGTGATCCCAGGTGAAGAGCGAGTCGAAGCCGAGCCGGTCGACGAGCAGCGCGGTGTCACGAAGCTCCGGCCACGTCGTGTGCTGTGCCGGCAGGTTGATGCCCCAGTGCGGGCGAGGACGCTGGGCTATGCGAGCGTGCCGGTCGCCGCGTAGCGGTCCGCGAGCGAGAGGGCCTCGTCGATGGCGGCCACGCCGATCCGCAGCTCCTCTTCGGTGACGATGAGCGGCGGCGCCACGAACAGCATGTTCCAGCGGCAGAAGACGTAAACGTCGCGCTTCATGAGCTCACCCTTGAGCGCGTTCGCGAGCGCGCTCGACGGTCCGTTCCACCGCTCGAGCATCTCCTTGGTCGTGCGGTCCTTGACGAGCTCGATGCCCCAGAAGAGGCCGCGGCCGCGCACGTCGCCCACCGACGGATGCGTCGCCGCGAGGGCCTTGAGCTCGCGCCCGAGGAGCTCGCCCATCCGCGCGGAGTTCTCGATGAGCCCTTCGCTCTCGTAGGCCTCGAGGGTCGCGATGCCCGCCGCGCACGCCAGGGCGTGCCCGCTGTACGTCAGGCCGCCCCAGTACACGTGGTCGTCGAAGTGCTTCGCGATCTTCTCGTTCACGATCGCGCCGCCGAGCGGCACGTAGCCGGAGTTCACGCCCTTGGCGAAGGTCATGATGTCCGGCACCGTGTTCCAGTGCTCCGACGCGAACCACTTCCCGGTGCGTCCGAAGCCGGTCATGACCTCGTCGAACACGAGGAGGATCCCGTGGGTGTCGCAGAGGGTTCGGAGTCCCTGGAGGAATCCGTCCGGCGGGACGAGCAGGCCCGACGTGCCGACGATCGGCTCGAGGAGGATCGCCGCGATGTACTGCGGCCCCTCGTACCAGATGACCTCTTCGACGTGGGCGAGCGCCTTCTGCGCGTCGTTGCCGAAGAGCGAGCGGTACGGATCGGGATTGAGGAAATGCACGACGCCGGTGATGCCCGGCTCGTTGGCCCAGCGGCGATTGTCCCCACCGAGCGTCATGGCGCCCTGAGTCTGGCCGTGGAAGCTCCGCCATTGGGTCAGGATCTTGTGGCGGCCGGTGTAGAGGCGCGCGAGCTTGATGGCGTTCTCGTTGGCCTCGGTCCCGCCGGTGGTGAAGATCGTCTTGGTGAGGTCCCCGGGCGCAACGTCGGCGAGCTTCCGGGCGAGGGTCGCCTGGGCCTCGGTCGTGAACGCGGGCGTCACGTAGTTCAGCGTCGCGGCCTGCTCCTGGATCGCGCGCACGACGCGCGGGTGTCCGTGGCCGAGGTTCGAGTTGACGAGCTCCGAGCTGAAGTCGAGGATCCGCCGCTCACCCGAATGGAGCCACACCCCGTCGGCTCCGGTGATGACGAGCGGAGCAATACTTCCCTGCGCGGACCAGTTCACGAGAACGTGCTTCTTCGTGTCCGCCAGGACCTTCGCGACGTCGGTGCGGTCCGTCGTGAGCGCCATCGGAAAACGGACTATACGCTCGGGGGCGACCAATGACCTTCTTCGGCCTGCAGCTGCACCCGCAGTACACGACCTGGGACGAGATGCGCGATGCCGCGCTCCTTGCCGAGCGGGCCGGCTGGGACGTGCTCATGACCTGGGATCACTTCGTCCCGCTCATGGGCGACGTCACCGGTCCGAACCTCGAGGGCTGGCAGATCCTGGCCGCATTTGGCGCGATCACCACGAAGCCGAAGATCGGGATGCTGGTCACGGGAAATACGTACCGTCACCCGGCGGTGCTCGCGAACATGGCCGCGACGCTCGACAACATCACGCACGGGCGCGCGGTGCTCGGCATCGGCGCCGCGTGGAACGAGCACGAGCACCGGATGTACGGCATCGACTTCGACACGCCCGCGATCCGTCTGGCGAAGCTGCGCGAGGCGACGCGCATCATCCGCGGCCTGCTCGACGAGGGCAAGGTCACCTACAAGGGCAAGTACTACCAGCTCGAGAACGCGACGCTCGGCACCCGCCCGATCCAGAAGCGGCTGCCGATCCTCATCGGCGGCGGAGGCGAGCAGGTCACCCTGAAGATCACGGCGCGCTATGCCGACTGGTGGCACGGGTTCGGGACGCCGGACATCATCAAGCACAAGCTCGACGTCCTGAAGAAGCACTGCGCGGACGTCGGCCGCGACTACAACGAGATCGCGCCCACCGCCGGCGGCGGCATCCTCGTGCGAGACGACCTCAACACCGTCGACAAGCGGATGCGCGAGGTCGCGGCGCGCAACCGGGTCGAGGCGCCCAACCGGCCCGCCGTGCTGGGCAAGCCGGAGGACATCGCGAAGCGACTGCTCGAGTACCACAAGGTCGGGGTGAAGGGCTTCCTGTTCGGGATGTCACCGCCGTACGACCGCGAGACGATCGAACGGGCGATGACCGAGGTGAAGCCCCGCTTCCTGGAGCTGGTCGGAGCGCGCTAGTGGATGCCGCGGCCGTGGCCGACTTCCTCGCCGAGAACCCGCTCTTCGCCTGTCTCGGCCCGCAGGACCGACTGTCGCTCGCGACGAAGATGCGACCGCGCAACTTCGCCCGCGACGAGGTGGTCTTCCACCGCGACGACCCCGCCGGGCAGGTCTTCCTCATCGCCTCCGGCACGGTCAAGGTGTCGGTGCCCGACGAGCAGGGACACGAGGTCGTGGTCGCGCTCGAGCGTGGTGGGGACGTCTTTGGTGAGCTCGCGCTCTTCGACGACGGGCCACGTTCCGCGACGGTCACCGCGCTCACCGAGACCCACACCCTGGCCCTCGCCCGCCAGGAGTTCATCACCGTGCTCGAGGGCAATCCCGACGCGATGCGCAAGATGCTCGCGCTCCTGGTGAAGACCGTCCGCCGCAGCACCGGCCAC
The DNA here is from genome assembly GCA_034666765.1 of Chloroflexota bacterium. Taxonomy (GTDB): domain Bacteria; phylum Chloroflexota; class Limnocylindria; order P2-11E; family P2-11E; genus UBA4735. The sequence goes on along the minus strand of JAXDLF010000027.1, from coordinate 5,590 downwards.
GTCGAGGACCTCGTCTTCCTCGATCTGCCCGGGCGCGTCGCGAAGTGCCTGCTGGACCTGGCCGAGGCCGGCGGCGCCGAGCAGGTCGACCTGACCCAGGAGGATCTCGCCAGCTTCGTCGGCGCCACCCGCGTCTCGGTGAATCGGGTCCTCGCCGACCTGGAGCGGCGTGACGCGATCAAGATCGGCCGCCGCAACATCCAGCTCAAGGACCGCGCGCTCCTCCAGAGCGAGATCCGCTACTAGACGCGGAAAGCGGCCCCACGTGGGGCCGCCTCCGCGGACGTACGCCGGCTCGCTCGCGCTTACGAGCTCGTGTTGCCGCCGCCGCCGATGTTTCCGAGTGCGTCGCCGTGGCCGGCGTCGAGCAGCTCGCGCTGCACGTCGGCCGAGTCCGCCGGGTTGAACGCGTGCGCCGAGTCCGTACCCGGGTCGAGGCGGGCGTCGCCGCCGAGGAACTCGCTGCCGCTCGTCGCGGCCGCGTTGACGTTGCCCTCGAACGGTGCGACGTCGTTGATCGCGCGGACCGAGTCCGCCGTGCCTGCGTCGGCCATCGCGCTCGCGACCGAGTAGTTGTCGTCAGCGGCGATCATCGCCGTGCCGGAGCCTTCTCCGCCGCTCGCCGCCTGGTGCATGTCGCCGGCCAGTGACCCGCCGCGACCCGCGTTCGCCGCCGCCGCGTCGTCGCTGAGCGCCGCGTTGCCGGCGTAGGGCTCGCTGTCGTGGACCGCACGGGTGCCGCTCAGGGCGTCGGTGCTCACGGCCCCGCGAATGTCGGTCGGCTCGCTGTCGTGGATCGCGCGGACGTTGCCGGCCTCGCCGGTGGTCACGGCCCCGCGGAGATCGGCCGGCTCGCTGTCGTGGATCGCGCGGACGTTACCGGCTTCGCCGGTCGTGACCGCGCCGCGGAGGTCGGCCGGCTCGCTGTCGTGGATCGCGCGGGCGCCGCCCGTGGTCGGGTCGGCCAGTCCGGCGCGACCGGATGACGTCGGGTCGCCGACGATGCCCTCGCGGGCACCGCTGTTCGCGTCGTCCGCCAATGCCGCATGGACACCCTGGCCGCCGCCGGTGCCGAGGTCCGACACCGCGCCGCGGGTCGTGCCGATGAGTCCGCCGACGCTGAACGCCTTGCTCATCCGCTGGTCGACGCCGAGCGACATGAGCTTGCTCGAGTCACCGCTGCGGATCGCCGCGGCCTCGTCGGCCGTCAGGTTGAAGCCGCGGAGCGCCGCGGCCGGGTCGGACTGAAGCTGGCGACGGAACGCACCGTCGCTGATCGCCCGCTGGATCACTGCTCCCAGGTTCTTGCTTGCCATCGCCGTGCTCCTTCTTTCCCCGTTTGGTGGAATGGGTGCAATCTGCGCCGAGCGCCCGCCCCGCTCGATACCCCGCGGCACGCGGGCGGTGTGATCTACCTAACCTTCGTGACCGTTCGCCTCCCTACTCCAGCTCGGGCACGTCCACCGGCTCGCTTCGCGGCCGGCAGACCCCGCAATGGACCGCGTCCTCCACGACGAGCGCCCGCAGGGAGCGGTGCTTTTCGCCCCGGAAGATGTCCAGGACGAAGGGGTGGCTCTTGGCGTGCTCCCGGCACGCGCCCCGACCACAGAACCGGCACGCGGCGAGCGCCGGCCGCTCGCAGGTCCAACAGTCCACTCACGCTCCCCCAACGGCCCCACCCAGGCCGGCGCCGACATAATGGCCCGTCCGGGCCCGAAAATCACGCATCGACTCGCCGGACGCGCTGACGAGCGCGGCGAAGTCCGGCCGGCCGAGGACCCCGACGACCAGGGGCCCGGCCGCCGTCACCGTCGCCGTGCGCGGCACGCCGAAGATGAGCGCCAGCTCACCGAACCCGTCGCCCGGGCCCAGCGTCCGCACCGTCCGGCCATCGGGCAGGCTCACGCTGGCGGTGCCCTCGCGGATCAGGTAGTAGCCGCCACCCCGCTCCCCGGACTGGATGACCACCTCGCCCGGCTCGTACCGGCGGGTCTGGACCCGGGCGGCGATGCGGTCGAGCTCGCGGCCCTCGAGGTCGCGGAAGAACGGGAGGGTCGCGAGCGCCTGTCGCTGGCCGGCGTCGGCGCGGATCCGCGCCGCGACCTCGACGCGGTCGCGGACCCATCGCTGGAAGTGCGAGCTGTCCAGCGACCAGAGCTCGGCCGGCTCGAGCGCGTGCACCGTCGCCGTCCGCGGCGTGCGGTCGAGGAGCGCGAGCTCGCCGAAGCCCTCACCGGGCGCGATCTCGCGCAGGACCGTCCCGTCCGGCGCGACCGCCTGAAGCCGCCCGGACCGCACGAGATAGAAGCGGTCGCCGACGCTGCCGGCCGTGATGACGGTGTGCCCGGCGTCCACCCGCTCGACCCGGAGATGCGACGCGAGGGCCGCCAGAGTCGCGGCCGGCAGGCCGGCGAGGAAGCGGACCCGCCCGAGCATGACGACGCGGACGGACTGCTCGCGCGCGGTCGCGGCCCGGCTGCGGGCGGTCGCGAGGGTCACGCTCGTCCGGACGATCCCGACGAGCCGCGCGATGACCGCCACGGCGAGCGGCCCGACGAACACGAGGATGAGGATGGCGAGGACGGCGAGCCCGAACGGACCGACCGCCAGGAGCTCGTGGCCCGCGATGGCGATGCGCGACCGCCACAACAGAATGGACATGACGAGCGTCAGCAGCGAGGTCACGATCGCGCCGACGCCAAAGAGCGCCAGGCCGATCTCCTCCCGGGTCCATCGGGCGCGGGCGCGAAGCTTCCGGAACGCCGCGCTGCGCACGAACCACATCGCGCGCTGACGCAGGAACGGCGCGTCCACCGCGTCGACGAGGACGTGGTACCCGTCGAGCTCGAGGATCGGGAGCAGGTTGAAGACGAACTGGAAGACGAAGAGGCTCGCCCCCTTGAACGCGAGCTCGCCGGCGAGCGTGCCGGGCAGCGCCGCGGCCGCGACCGCGCACGCCGCCGCCGTGGTGAGCCCGGCGAACGGGCCGGCGAGCGACACGACGATCCGCTGGGCCCGCGAGCCGAGGGTCATGTCGGTCGAGTCGACGTAGAAGCAGGGGAAGAGGTAGTACATCGCGACCCCGAATCGGCGCACCCGGCGCTTGTAATGCCGGATCGCCAGGGCGTGACCGGCCTCGTGCACCGAGATCGAGATGACCTGTAGGACGATGAGTGCCAGGATCCCAAGGACGTAGGAGCCGTCGACCGTGAGCAGCTGCAGCGTGGGATCCCGCACCTCCTGGAACCAGAGCCAGAGGCCATACAGCCCGAAGCCCACGAGGAGCGCGCCGCCGACGCGGGTGAAGGCGAGCCAGCCGCCCAGCCGGTAGACGCGGTCGACGAGCGGATCCGCGTTGGACCAGCGCGCGATGTCCCAGAGGACGAGCCGGCGGAGGAACAGCGATGCCCGGACGACGGGGTCGCGCATGGCCCGGCGGGCGGCGAGCTTCTCGTACAGGATCGGCGGCTCCTCGCCGAAGAAGCCGTTCGCGCGAAGGGACGCGGTCAGCCGAGCCAGCCGGTCGAGCGCGAAGACGCCGTTGCGCTCGAGCTGCGCGACGAGGATCTCCTGGATCGGGCGCCGGCCGTCCATGAGCTCGAACAGCTCGACGTCCGCGGGATCCAGGCGCAGGTACCGGCCGGCGCCACCGTCGCCGCTCGGGTTCTTGAGCATGGTGTAGGGCGTGCCATCGCGCCGGCGCAGATCGGCTCGCTCGATATCCGGCCGCGGCGTCGGCACGAACGACGCGTAGTCCAGGCGCTCGCGCAGCGTCTCCCAGATGTCCATTCGCCCTCCCCGCGGCGTTCAGGGTAGGAGCGCTGTCGAGAGACGATCGTCGCGGAAAGCAACCGCGGCGGGTGCCATAGGTCACGGACGCCCCTAGCCCGAGGCCGCCGGACCCGCCGATACTGCGAGCATCGTGAGGGCGGCAGCGAAGAAGACCGGCACCGCGGCACGGGCCGCCGCGCGCCCGAAAACGGAGACCCCGAAGAAGGGGACGACGAAGACGACGGCCTCCGACGCCGGCAGGCAGCTGGCGGCGGTGAGCGCCGTGATGAAGGCCCTGGCCGATCCGTCGGTCGACCTCGATCAGGTCGCGGACATGATCGTGAAGGCGACCGTCCGACTGTCCGGGGCGCAGAACGGGGGCTTCCTGCGTCGCGACGGCGACGAGTGGTTCGTCGCGGCCGGCCACGGAGCGTTCCCCGGGACGCGCGGCGAGCGAATGACGGCGGAGCCCGGCACGCTGTGGGGTCGCGCGGTCCTCAGCGGCCGGCGATTCCACTACGCGGACTCGAGCTTCGCCGAGCCCGCGCTCCCGGATCCCGAGCGGCGGCGGACCCGGATGGCCGTGCCGATCACCCGCGACGGTCAGTCGATCGCCGTGCTCCTCATGTCGCGCGAGGATCCCGGCGGATTCGACCCGACGACGATCGCGCTCATCGAGACCTTCGCCGACCAGCTCGCGATCGCGATGGAGAACGCCCGGCTGCTGAAAGAGACGAGTGAGGCGCTCGAACGGCAGACCGCCACCGCGGAGATCCTGCGCGCCATCTCCGGCTCGCCGACGGACGTGCAGCCGGTGCTCGACGCGATCGCCACGAACGCCGTGCGGTTCTGCGGCGCCGAGGACGCCCTGCTGCTCCTCCGGGCGGGCGATCGGCTCCAGGGCCGCGCGCACAGCGGTCCGATCCCGGCCGCCGTCATGGACGGCACCGGGCCCGGCTCGATCCCATTGGATCGGGATTCACCGTCGGGCCGCGCGGTCATCGACGCACGGCCGATCCACGTCTCCGACATGAGCATCGATCCCGAATACGGATTGGGCCGGCAGCTCTCGGCGATGGCCGGGATCAAGACGTCGTTCGCGACGCCCCTGATGCGGCAGGGCGAGGCGATCGGCGCGCTGGTGCTCCGCCGAACGGTCGTGCAGCCGTTCACCGCCCAGCAGGCCGCGCTCGCCGAGACGTTCGCCACCCACGCGGTCATCGCGATCGAGAACGTGCGGCTCTTCAACGAGACGAGGGAGGCGCTCGAGCGGCAGACCGCCGTCAGCGAGGTGCTCGCGTCGATCAGCCGATCGGCATTCGATCTGGACACGGTGCTCGGCACGATCATCCGGCACGCGGCGGCACTCGCCCATGCCGACGGCGCGGCGATGTTCCGTCGCGAAGGAGACGAGCTGGTGATCGCCGCGCTCGACCGCCCGGATCGGACGACGCCGGGAGCCGTCGTCGGAGACCGTCAGCCGATCGACCACCGGACCGTCGTCGGCAAGTCGATCCTCGAGCAACGGACGATCGCCGTCGCCGACGCTCGCGCGGACCCCGCGCTCCCGCAGAGTGGGGCGATCAGCCGGCTGGGGATCCCGATCATGCGGGACGGCGACGCGCTCGGCGCCATCGGTCTGGGCCGGAACAGCGGGCGCGCCTTCACGCCGGGGGAGATCGATCTGGTCGTGTCGTTCGCCGACCAGGCCGCGATCGCCATCGAGAACGCGCGGCTCTTCAACGAGACCGCCGAGGCGCTGGAGCGGCAGACGGCGGTGAGCGACAACCTCAAGGTGATCTCCGCGTCTCCCACCGAC
>JAXDLF010000026.1:0-27002 GCA_034666765.1 Chloroflexota bacterium | reverse complement strand
CGTCTTGGGGGTCGGGCGCGGCGGATTCCGGGGCAACAGCTTCGCCAGCTCCGCGGGCGACAGCGCCGCGAGCAGGACCTTCCCCGTCGCCGTCGTGTTGTACGGCACGATCATCCCGACGTTGGCGCTCAGCCGGATCGTGCTCGGCCCCTCCGCGACGGCCAGGTACGCGACACCCTGATCCTCGTACCCCGCCAGGAACACCGCCTCTCGCGCCGTGGCCGCGAGCCGCGCCATCGGGGGAATGGCGAGCTTCGCGATGTCGAGACGCGCAAGGGCGATGTTGCCGAGGGCGGCGAGCCGCATGCCCGGGCTGTACTCCCGGCTCGCCGGATCGTGGTGGATGAGGCCGGCGCGGCTCAGTGCGGTGAGCAGCCGGTGCGCGGTGCTCTTGTTGATCTCCGCCCGATCCGCCAGCTCTTTCAAGCCGAGCGAGGGTCGATCGGGCGTGAAGGCGTTCAGCAGCGCGCACGCGCGATCGACCGCTCGTGCACCCTCGCCCATCGCATCTCCGGATCATGTTGTGGAATGCGCTTCACACCGCGAAGCCGCGGCATCATCGCGCGCGCGACATGGCACGTCAAGGCGCCGGCGAGCCGAGGGAGCGGGAGCTCAGCGCCCCGGCACGTACTCGAGGACGATGGCCGCGATGATGAGCACGAAGACGGACGCGACGATGAGCACGAGCGGCACGAGGTAGAACACGACCACCGCGATGAGGAGGACGATCAGGGCGCGGCGCGCGGTCAGCCCGTAGTGGAGCTCGATCGCGCGCCAGGCGATGGCCCCGAGCCAGATCAAGCCGGCCGTCCCGATGAGCTGCGCGACCTGCGCACCGGCGGCCTGCCCGCTGCCGAGGAGGGCTGCCGCGCCGTCGGCCGGGACGCGGGTGAGGGCCGTCGCGTAGCCCAGCAGGATGAGGATCGGCATGAACGGGCGGCGGGCGCCGTCCAGCCGCGCGGCCGCCTGGACCGCGCTCGCGCCGAGGAGCCAGACCAGGAGCGGCGAGAGCGCCGTGGCCACGACGACCGCGGTCCACGACTGCTGGATGAGATAGGCGACGATGGCCGCCCGGTCGCGTCCGAGCGAGTCGATGAGGGTCGCGATCGCCGGGCTCCGCGTGTCGCCGAACAGCACGCTGCTCACCGGCACGTCGGCGGCGAAGCGGGCGGCGTTCACCGCCGCCACCGCCGTGGCGACGAGAACGAGCCCGACGGCGGTCCCGAGCCTGCCGTGGGCCAGGATCGCCGCCGCTCCCCGCCGCGGAGAGCGCGCGAGCAGCAGCAGATCACTCATCGGAACGCGGCGGCCAGGGCGTCGCGCACGGCCACGTCCGTCGCCACGTCGATGGCGTCGCGCTCGTCGCCGCTCCACGCGGGCGGGTCGGCGTCGTGCAGCTCCTCGGGGACCGGCGCATCCAGCATGACGAGGTACTCGATCGACCACCCGCGGGCCACCGCGTCCAGGTCGTAGCCGCCGCCGCCCATCGCGACCCACGGCACGTTGAAGCCGCGGAAGGCCCGCACGGCGTGCTCGCGGGCGCGCGTGGAGAGCTGCAGGTGCGTGAGTGGGTCGGTGAAATGCGAGTCGATCCCCTGCTGCGTCACCAGCACGTCCGGCCGGAATCGGGAGACGAGCGGCGGCACCACCGCGTCGAACGCGTTCGTGTAGGCCCGGTCGTCGGTGTAGGGCGGCAGCGCGACGTTGACGCTGTACCCGGCGCCCCGACCCACGCCGCGCTCGCTCGCGAAGCCGGTGCCGGGAAACAGGGTGCGTCCGGTCTCGTGCAGCGAGATCGTCAGGACCTGATCGGTGTCGTAGAACGCGGCCTGCACGCCGTCGCCGTGATGCGCGTCGATGTCCACGTAGGCGACCGTGAGGCCCCGGTCGGCGAGGAGCCCGCATGCGATCGCCGGGTCGTTGTAGATGCAGAAGCCCGACGCGCGGTCCCGCATCGCGTGGTGCAGGCCGCCCGCGCCGTTGAACGAGACGCGGAGGCGGCCGGCGAGGACCTCCTCCATCCCGCGCAACGTCCCGCCGGTGGTGAGCAGCGAGGCCTCGTGCATGCCCGCGAACGGCGGGGTATCGCCATGCGGGGAGAGACCCCAGCGGGAGTAGTCGCGATCGGGGTGGGCGGACGCCTCCTCCACCGCGCGGATGTAGTCGGGCGAATGGATCCGGCCGAGCTCCCCCATCGTCGCGTCACGCGGAGGGAGCACCACCGCGTTGGGCCGGGCGAACGCCCCGAGCCGCTCGAGGGTGTCGTGCACGCCCACCAGCCGGCGCGGCTTGAGCGGATGGTCGGCGCGATAGACATGCGACGCGAGGCGCGGGTCCCACAGGAACCCGGCGCGGTCGGTGCTCAGCGCTCCAGCGTCTCCATGAGCTCGCGCCACTCACCCGGAGACATGCCGGTGGATTCGCGCTCGACCTGCTCGCCCTTCAACAACCGCTTCACGACCGCGAGTCCCTTCGCCGAAAGCTCGTATGCGCCCATGCGGTAGTCGGTGAACGCCGCGTACGTGAGCGGCACCCACTGCCTGACGACCTCCAGCAGGGCCTCCGCGTAGACCCGGATCTCGTACTGCGCATGCGGCGCACCGCGAAGATTGAGGAAGTGCAGCAGGTTGTGCAGATCGATCTTCCAGTACAGCTGGGTGTACAGACTCACCGGCAGGTTCATGCGAGCCAGCTCGCGCGCGAGACCTTGACGCTCCGGATCGACGACGTGTCCGTCGATCTCGTTGAGCATCTCCTCGTAATGCGTGTATGACCGCGTCGCGTCGCCGCGAAGGATGTCGAGCACGCGTGCGGCCTCGGACTCGCTCAGGACGTCACCCCGACCCTGGCGATTCGTCCGCGCCTGCGCGGCAAGATTGCCGTTATCGGGCACATAGAACTCGTTATCGAGAACCGAGTATCTCCCGCTCACCTCGTTCAGGTTTGCCACTCGGTGACGGATCCACTGGCGGGCGACGAAGATCGGCATCTTCACGTGGATCTTGAGCTCGCACATCTCGAACGGAGAGGTATGGCGGTGCCGCATGAGGTAGTTGATCAGCCCCGCGTCCTCACGGACCTTCTTCGTGCCCGCGCCGTACGAGACGCGCGCGGCCTGCACGACGGCGGCGTCATCACCCATGTAGTCGATGACGCGGATGAAGCCGTGGTCGAGCACGGGAATCGGCTCGTAGAGCAGTGCTTCCATCGCCGGGACGGTCGCCCGGCGGGTCTCGTGCGTCGCCTGGCGTTGGGCCTCGATCTCCGTCCGCTGCGAGCCGGTGACGGTCGCGGGCCGTTCGAGCGTGTCCACCGAACGCGAGTCTAGGACCGGACCGGATGCGCCTCGGGGAGGACCGTCGGGGACGGCAGGCGCCGATCCATCGCGACCTGTCCGCCGCTCCGCCGTTTCGCCACGCTCTTCATCTCCGCCGCCGTCTGCGCGAGCGCCGCGGCGCTGGAGAACACGCCCGGCCTGGCCATCGCGATCCCGATCGAGACCGAGGCGAGCGGCCAGCGCGTACGCGCGCCCCGGCGATCGGGTGCCTCGTAGCCGCCGGCGGCGCGGTCGCCGTCGTCGTGCAGCTCGTGCGATCGGACCCCGAACCGCGTCACGATCTCGTTGGCCAGCGGCTCCGCGGCCTCCACGTCGCACAGCACGACGAAGTCGTCGCCGCCGATGTGGCCGACGAACGGGTCGTCGGCCGAGGCCGCGACCGCGCCGAAGATCGCTTCGGCGAGGGCGACGATGAGGGTGTCCCCGCGGGTGAAGCCATAGCGGTCGTTGAACGGCTTGAAGTTGTCGATGTCGACGTACAGGCAGGCGAACGGCTCGGCGCGCATGAGCCGGGGCGTGATCGTGTCGTAGATCGCCGTGTTCCCGGGCAGCCCGGACAGCGGGTTGAGGCCGCCGAGCGTGCGCGCGCGGCGGAGCGCGACCTGCACGCGCGCGGCGAGCTCGTCGAGATCGAACGGCTTGGTCACGTAGTCGTCCGCGCCGGCGAGGAGGTGCCGGACCTTGTCGGTCCGCCGCGCCGCGCCGGTCAGGAAGATCACCGGCGTGTAGCGGGTCCGATGATCCGCCCGCAGGCGCGCGAAGACCTGGTCGCCGGAGAGCTCCGGCAGAGAGAGGTCGAGGACGATGAGCTGTGGCCGCGTCGTAATCGCCCGCTGGACCGCGCTCAGCCCGTCGTGGACGCACTCGCTCGCCAGTCCGTCGGCGGCCAGCCGCTCCGCCAGGACGGCGCACAGGGCCGGGTCGTCGTCGACGATCAGGACCCGCGGTTTGCCGTCCATCCGTTGATCATGGTCGCGTACGCGTTCCGCCGCGAATAGATGACTCCGCCGCGCAACGGGACCATGACGAATGGGCCATCGCGGTAAACGGGTGTTGACCAAGTCACTCGGGGCTAACCGACTCGACCGGTTGGTCGGGTCAGCGCGGGTGCTGCCGCTCCCACTCGTCGCGGCGGACCTCGCCGAGCCAGTGATCGTGCCACCGGCCTTCGCGGAAGAGATGCTCGCGCTCGATGCCGACCTCCCGGTAGCCGGCCTTGACCAGGGCGCGCCGGCTCGGCTCGTTTTCGACGAACGCGCTGGAGCTGAGCTTGTGCAGGTTCAGCTCGCGGAACGCGTACTCGGTCCGGAGGCGCATGGCCTCGGAGCCGATGCCCTTGCGCCACTCGGACTTCGCGCCGATGACGATTCCGGTCTTCCCGTGCGCGTGCAGCCAGTCGATCTCGTGAATCCCGGTCGCGCCGATGGCCCGCCCGCCGGCCTCCAGCATCCAGAACACATCGGTCGTCGACTCGCCGAGCCGGCGCAGGAAGCCCTCCTCCTGCAGCTGGCCGACGGCGAAGCGGCGCATGAGATAGCGCGTCACCTCGAGATCGCCGAACCAGTCGACGAACCGCGCGGCATCGGAGTCGTCCGGCGGGCGAAGCGTCACCGTCGTCCCCACCAGCACGGGACCGTACATCTGCGCGCGTGATGCTAGCGCGGCATCATGCGCACATGCGGATCACGTTCCTCGGCGCGGCGCAGACGGTCACGGGCTCGCAGTACCTGCTCGAGACCGACCGCGCGCGCGTGCTCGTCGACTGCGGCATGTTCCAGGGAAGTCCGCACGAAGTCCTCCGCAACCGCGTCCCCCTCGCCTACGAGCCCAGGACCATCGACGCGTTGCTCCTCACGCACGCCCATCTCGATCACTGCGGGCTGATCCCGCAGGTGAGCGCCGCGGGATTCCGCGGCCGCGTCTACGCGACCCGCGGGACGGTCGAGCTCGCTCGCCTGGTGCTGCTGGACTCGGCCAAGCTGCAGGAGGAGTTCGCGGCGAAGCATCAACGGTTCGCGCGCAAGCACCCCGATCGCGCGCTCGTCGAAGATCGCGCGGCGGCGGCCGAGCTCGCCGCGGCGACCGACGAGGACGCCGAGGAGGCGATTCGCAACGCGACGCCCGAGGCGCTGACGTACCTTCGCGAGCCGCTGTACACGGCGGCGCAGGCGACGAACGCGCTGGCCCAATGCCGGGGCATCGAGTACGGCGTCGAGACCGAGGTCGCGCCGGGCGTGACGGCGACGTACCTGGACGCGGGGCACATCCTCGGGTCGGCGATCATCCGGGTTCGGGCCCGGGACGAGGGTGGCGATCGCACGATCGTGTTCAGCGGCGATCTCGGCCGGCCGAACACCCCGATCATCCGCGACCCCACGCCGGTGCGGGAGGGCGACTACCTCCTCGTGGAGTCGACCTATGGCGGGCGGGTCCACGAGCCCCAGGAGGAGGCCATCCGGATGCTCGGCGAGTGCGTGACCGCGGTGCAGGGCAGCAAGGGCGTGCTGCTGATGCCGTCGTTCGCCATCGGCCGGACCCAGGAGGTCGTGTTCGAGCTCGACCGGCTCCTCGAGGCCGGGCGGATCCCCCGGATCCCGCTGTACCTCGACTCGCCGATGGCGAGCGGGGCGACGGAGATCTACCGCAGGTACGAGGACTACTTCGACGCGGAGACCCGCGCGCTGCTGGCGAGGGCCGCCTCGCCGCTCGACTACCCGGGTGCCGTGATCGTGAAGGACGCGAGCGCGTCGGAGCAGCTGGATTCGAACGGACCGCGGCCGTTCATGGTGGTCGCCTCGAACGGGATGATCACCGGCGGCCGGATCGTGCAGCACGTCAAGGCCTTCATCGGCGATCCGGCCATGACGCTCCTGTTCGTCGGCTACCAGGGGGTCGGCACGCTCGGCGCGCAGCTCCAGCAGGGCGCGCGGCAGGTGCGCATCGACGGCCAGCAGCTGGACGTCGCCTGCCGGGTGCGCTCGATCAGCGGCTTCTCCGCGCACGCCGACGAGCCGGAGCTGCTCGCGTGGCTGCGCAACTTCACCGTCGCGCCGAAGCTGACCTTCGTCGTGCACGGCGATCCGGCGGCGCAGGCCGCGTTCGAGCCGAAGGTACGGGCGCTCGGCTTCGCGACGAAGGTCCCGCGCTGGCGCGAGACCGTGGAGCTGGTGTGAGCCCGTCCAGCACCCGGATCAGAGGGGTGTGTTTCGATTTCGGCGACACCCTCTTCTACAGCCCCGACGGCGCGGCCGTCATCGCCGAGGCCGGCGTCGCGCCGCAGGTGGCCCGCGAGCTGTGGGACAAGATCTGGCGCGATTCAAAGACCCCGGAGGCGCTGGCGGTGCAGCGGGACCTGTCACCGGAGGCCCACCGATCGGGATGGATCGCGCTCTTCGCGCAGGCCGACGTCCACCGGCCGGGCCTCTCGACGCTCCTCTACGAGCGCGTGATGGACCACACGAAGTGGCTGCCCTACCCGGACACCGAGCCGGTGCTCCGAGCGCTGCGGAAGCGCGGCCTGCGGATCGGGGTGGTCAGCAACGTGGCCGAGGACCTGCGGCCGGTGTTCGTCGCGCGCGGGTGGGACGAGCTCATCGACGGCTTCACCCATTCGTACGAGCATCGCATCGAGAAGCCGGACGTCCGCATCTTCCAGGCCGCGTGCACGGCCATGGGCACGGCGCCGAACGAGACGGTCGTCGTCGGCGACCACCCGGTCGATGGCGGCGCGGTCGCCGCGGGCTGCCTAGTGCTGCTGCTGCCGCGCGTCGAGCCCGGCCAGCCGCGCGGTCTCGAACGCGTGCTCGCGCTTGTCGGCGCCTAGGTCACCGGCCGGCGCGCGAGCGCCGCTTCGAGCAGGACCGCGTCGCCGCGCCGATCGCCCACGTCGAGCTTCGCGCGGATGCGGGTGATGTGGACCCGCAGCGTCTCCGGCGAGAGCTGCAGCGCCCTCGCGAGCGCGCTCCGTTCGACGCGGGCCCCGGCGACCTGCTGCTTCTCGATCTCGTGCAGCACGCCGATCTCGCGCCAGGTGAGGCCGATGGCGCGCAGGTAGTACGTCGCCTCGTCGAGCGCCGAGGCGGCCACGGCCGAGGCCGAATCGCTCTTCGCCCGGCGCACGGCGGCGTCGCCGCGGGCCTTCAGGGTCCGCGCGAGCGACTGGGCCTCCGGGTCGCGCTCGGCCGCGCGGCCGAGCCACGCCGCGACATCGGGCAGGTAGTACGCGAAGCCCTCGCCGCCGCGCACGGCGATGTCGCGCACGAGCTGCGCGGCGCGCGCGTTGCCGCCGCCGCGCACGAGGGCCTCGCGGTTGAACGCGGCGTGGACCGCGGCGCCGAGGGCCCAGTGGCCCATGCCGCGGGACTCGAACTCCTTCCCGACCTCGTCGAGCATCCGGACGGCGCCCCGTGGATCGCCGCGGCGGCCCTTCACGATCCCACGGACGAAGTCACGGAAGTGCTCGTCGGCGGGGAAGCCTTTCGCCGCGCGCGCGAGGATCCGCTCCGCGACCTCGCCCTCGCCGCGCAGGAGCGCGATGTGCGCGAGGTCCTCCTCCGCGCCGGCCCCGCTCTGCCGGCCGAGGCGATCCCCGGTCGCGATCTCGCCGCGCTCCATCCGGGCGCGCGCCAGACAGAGCAGGGTGTACCGCCAGGCCGAGGTGCCGTACGACCGCAGCCCCTCCTCGGCCCGCGTGAACTCGTCGACGGCGGGATCGTTCTTGCCCGCGTACCAGTGCGCGAAGCCGTTCGTGTACGTCGCCCAGGCCGCCTCCCACGGATCGCCGAGCTTCGCCGCGTGGCGCGACGTCGCCTCGGCCGCGACCGCCGCGCCGATGTAATCGCCGGTGTGCGCGAGGAGGTGGGCCAGCTGCCGCTGGACGCGCGCGAGGACGAGGTCCTTCGAGCGGCCGCGCGGCGCGCCGGCCAGCGCGTCCTCGGCCCATCGCGCGTCGGTGAGCGCCGCGGTGATCTCGTTCGCCGCGGTGCGGTTGATCGACTTGCCCAGGCGCAGCTCGGCGAGCATGAGCGGGTCGGTCGCCGCCTGCCGCTCGGCCTGCTGCTCGAGGCGGGCGACCTCGTCGCCGCGGACGAGGTAGTACGCGAGGTGCACCAGGTCCACCGCGATCCGCGCGGCGAGCAGCGGATCCGTCGTCAACGGGTGCAGCGCGGTGAGCTCGGCCCACGCGACGTCGAACGACTCGACGTACTTGAGGCAGCGCGCGCGCAGGATCCGGCGCTCGATCGACTGCCGTCCCACCGAGAGCGTCGGGAGCAGCCGCTCGGCCTCGGCCCGGGAGAGCGGCGCCAGGGCCTGCTCGCGGACGGTCGCCACCGCTAAGTAGTACGCCAGCGCTACGACTTAGGTTCGGCCGCCTCCGCGCCGATGTGGAGGAGGCCGACGACCGCGCCCGTCGCGTCGCGCACCGGCTGAAAGATGAGGTTCACCCGGCTCTCGCGGATCGATCCGTCCTCGTGGGTCCAGCGGACCGTCGTCGGCTCGCCGGTCGACCACGGCCGGCCCGTCCGGAACGCCTCGTCGAGCGCCGCCCCGAAGCTTGGGTCGAGCGTCGGGTAGATCTCGCGGACCGACCGGCCGACGAGGCTCTCCGCCGGCCGGCCGGCCACCTCGGCGGCCACGCGGTTCACGAACGTGTAGCGGTGCGCGGGCCCCTCGCTCACCGCGACCATGAACGGAGCGCCCTGGTAGGCCCGGGCCTCCTCGTCGAGCGATGGCGGGGTGCCGAGCGCGCCGAGCGCCGACGGAGGCTGCTGCCGCTTGGCGATCGCCAGGCCGAACCCGGCCTCGGAGAGGGCCAGGGCGATGAGCGCGCTGCGGCTCGCGACGTTCAGGCGCTCGTAGACGCGGGTGAGCGTGGCTTCCACCGCGCGATCGCTGATCGAGAGCGCGCGCGCGATCTGCTTGTTGGCGAGGCCACGGGCCACGAGCTGGACGATCTCGAGCTGGCGCTCGGTCAGCCCAAGAACGCCTCCGGCAGCCATCCGCCCTCCCCTGCGCCGAGTCACGTACGGAAAGCCGTATCTGGCCCAATCACCGTACTCCCGGTCTCATACGTCGAGAGAACAGGATTGGGCGCGAGCCGGGGAGGGCGCAGATGAAGTCGGTATTCGTCGTGGAGGACGATCCCGCCATCGCCGAGACGATCCGGATGATCCTCGAGGATTCCTACGCGGTGACGGTGCTCGAGTCGAGCGGCGCCCTGCCGCACGGAGCCGAGACGTCGCTCGTGATCACCGACCTGCTCGGCCGGAACGGGTACGACAGCGCGTCGGCGATCCGCACGGTCCGGGAAACGCACGTGCGCACCGGCGCACCGGTCCTCGTGCTCACCGCGCACGGGGCGGCGAAGGCGGACCGCGAGCTCGGGCGCGTGGCCCAGGCCGTTCTCACCAAGCCGTTCCAGATGGACGACCTGCTCGCGATCGTGGAGCGCCTCACCATCTAGCGCGGCGGGAAGTGGGGCTGCAGCTCGGCCACGTGCTCGTGCGCGTGGCGGGAGTGGTAGGCCCCGAGCCAGCCGGCGGTGACCGGGCCGCGCTCGGCGTGCACGCCCTGGCGGTCGGGCATCCCGGCCTGCTGGAGCAGCTGCACGATCCGGGTATGCGCCGCCTGGACGCGCTTCGAGAGGACCATCGCGTCGGCCTCGTTGTTGTGCCGCTCGGCATGGATCGCGTCCTGGTCCGCGAGCGGGAGCGCGGGCCGGTCCTCCGCCACGCAGCGGCGGACGCGCTCGGCGAAGACCTCGGCCATGTCGGCGAGATGGCCGATGACCTCCTTCGCGGTCCAGTCGCCGATCTTCACCGCGCGCAGCTGCTCGTCGGGCGTCCGGCGCACCATCGCCGCGATCGTCGCGGCGTCGTCGGCCAGGGTGAACGCGGTGTCCTCGTCGTAGCGCAGATCGTCGGTCGTCATTCCTGTCCCTCCTCCAATGCGGCCATCCGCTCGGCGGCATCCTGCTGCACGAGCGCCTCGATGAGATCGTCGAGCTCGCCGTCCATGCGGCGCGGCAGATTCGACAGGTTGTGCCCGAGGCGTTTGTCGGTCAGGCGGTCCTGCGGGAAGTTGTACGTGCGCATCTTCTCCGAGCGCTCGCCCCGGCCGATCTGGGCGTTGCGGAGCGCGCCGGCTTTCGCGTCCGATTCCTCCTGGGCCCGCGCGAACAGCCGGGCCCGCAGCACGGTCATGGCCTTGGCCTTGTTCTTCAGCTGGGAGCGCTCGTCCTGCTGGATGACGACCTCGCCCGTCGGCAGGTGGGTGATGCGCACCGCGGAATCGGTCGTGTTCACCCCCTGGCCGCCCTTGCCGCCGGCGCGGTAGACGTCGATCTTCAGATCGTCGTCGTTGATCTGGATGTCGACCTCCTCGGCCTCGGGCAGGACGGCGACGGTCGCGGTGGAGGTGTGGATGCGGCCCTGGGCTTCGGTGGCCGGCACGCGCTGGACCCGGTGCACGCCGGACTCGAACTTGAGGCGGCTGTAGGCACCCTGGCCGGCGATCCGGAAGATGACCTCCTTGTAGCCGCCCTTCTCCGAGCGGCTCGCCGAGAGCTCTTCGGCCTTCCAGCGATGCCGCTCGGCGTAGCGCAGGTACATCTTGTAGAGCTCGCCCGCGAACAGCGCGGCCTCTTCCCCGCCCTCGCCGGCGCGGATCTCGACGATCACGTTCTTGTCGTCGAGCGGATCCCGCGGGATGAGCTGGGTGCGCAACAGATCGGTGAGCCGGTCGACCTCGAGCGACGCGGTCCCCTCGTCTTCGCGCGCGAGATCCCGCAGGTCGGCATCGTCGCCCTGCTGCAGCTCGCGCGCGTCGGCGACGCGCTTCTCGCTGTCCCGCAGCTGGCCGATCGTGTCCACGATGGCCTCGAGCTGGGCGTACTCCTGGCCGACCGCGCGCAGCCGGTCCCGGTCTCCGGTGACCCCCGGGTCGCTCATCGACCGGCCGAGCTCCTCGTGGCGCGATTCGATCTGCGACAGCCGGGCCCGGAGCTTCTCCGACAGCTCGGTCATGCGGCCGCATCTCCGGCGAGGGCTTCCTCGAGCGACGCGATGGCCACCTCGATCATCGGCTCGTCGGGCCGGCGGGTGGTGATCGCCTGCAGGAGCAGGCCCGGCGCGACGGCCAGGCGCATGAGCGCGTTGTCCTCGTGGCCGGCGCCCAGGCGCAGGACCTCATACGAGATCGCGGCCACCGGGATCACGAGCACCAGGCGCACGACGAGATCGACCAGCAGGTTGACCCGCGGCACGAACGCGAAGACGGCGATGGCGATGACGACGACGAACAGCAGGAACGCGGTGCCGCAGCGCGGGTGCGCCGTCGGATACGGCGCGACGTGGGCGGTGTCGAGGGGATCGCCGTGCTCGAACGCGTGGATGGTCATGTGCTCGGCGCCGTGATACGCGAAGACCCGGCGGATGTCCGGGAGGAACGAGATCGCCACGAGGTAGCCGAGCAACAGCCCGAGCCGGAGCAGCCCCTCGGCGATGTTGAGCCAGAGGGTCGACGGGATGAGCGAGCGCAGCAATCCCGTCGCGAGGTACGGGACGCCGATGAACAGGACGAGCGCGACCACCAGGCCGACGAGCATGAACGCGGAGCTGCTGCCGGCGCTCAGCTGCCGTTCCTCTTCGGCGAGCTGCACGTCGGCGGAGCGCATGAGCATGCGCATCCCGTAGCGAAGGGATTCCCAGAGGACGAGGACGCCGCGCACGAACGGCGCGCGCGCGACCTTCGAGGTCAGCAGGGGCGAGTCGAGCGGCTCGCGGTAGCGGTAGATGCCGCCATCGGGCTTCCGGCAGGCGAGGGCGATCGTGCGCCGGCCGCGGATCATCACGCCCTCGATGACCGCCTGGCCGCCGTAGGTCGTGGGCTTCACGCTCATCCGCGCACCGACAGCCGGCGCGGCACGGTGTGGCACGTCCGGCAGCGCGCCTCGTACGCCTCCTGCGCCCCGATGGCGATGATCGGGTCGTCGTAATCCGCGGGCACGCCGTCCACGATGCGCTGCGTACGCGTCGCGGATTCGCCGCAGACGACGCAGATGGCCTCGAGCTTGTCCACACGCTCGGCGAGCGCCAGGAGGACCGGCACCGGGCCGAACGGCTCGCCGCGGAAGTCGAGATCGAGGCCGGCGCAGATGACGCGCCGGCCGCCCGCGACCAGGTCCCGGACCACGCCGACGATCCCGGGATCGAAGAACTGGACCTCGTCGACGCCCACGACGCTCGTCTCGGGCGAGAGGAGCGGCACGATCTCCGCGCTCGAACGCACCGGCCGGGCGACGAACGTGTCCCCGTCGTGCGAGCGGACGAGCTCGATGCCGAAGCGATCGTCGATCGAGGGTTTGAAGACCTGGACCGTGCGCCGCGCGATCACCGCGCGCTTCACGCGCCGGATGAGCTCCTCGCTCTTTCCGCTGAACATGCCCCCAACGACGACCTCGAGGCCACCCTGGTGATGGCCCGACGTCCCCCGGGCGCTAACGCGTGGGAGCGGTCTCGGAAGCGGCCGGCTGCTCCGCCTTCTGGCCATATCGCTTGTTGAAGCGCTCGACGCGGCCCTGGACATCGAGGAGGTGCTGCTTGCCGGTGAAGAACGGGTGGCACTTCGCGCAGACCTCCACGTGGAGCTCCGGCTTCATGCTCACCGTCTTGAAGTGATTGCCGCAGGCGCACGTGACCGTGGCCTCGACGTACTGGGGATGGATCTTCGCTTTCATCGCTGGGTCTCCTTAGTTCGCGGTGGGGAGGACGTTCACCTTGCGGCGATCGTCCCGTGCCGGGCTGTACTTGACGGTGCCCGCGACGAGCGCGAACAGCGTGTGATCCTTGCCGACGCCGACGTTCTCGCCGGGGATCAGCCTGGTGCCGCGCTGGCGCACGAGAACCGCGCCCGCGTCGACGATGCTTCCCGCGTATTCCTTCACGCCGAGCCGCTGCCCGGCGGAGTCGCGGCCGTTGCGGGTCGAGCCCGCGCCTTTTTTGTGTGCCATCGCTTATGCCTCGATCTTCGTGATTCGGATGGTCGTCGTCTTGGTGCGGTGGCCGGTGCGCTTGCGGGAGCGGGTCTTGTTCTTGTAACGGAAGACGATGATCTTCTCGCCCTTCCCGTGACCCACGATCTCGCCGGTGACCTTGGCCGTGGCCGCGTCCTTGACGGTGTCGCCGTCCGCCAAGAGCAGAACGTCGCCGAAGGTGACTTCCTTCCCCGGCTCACCCTCGAGGGTGGCCACGGTCAGGATCGCTCCCTCTTCGACGCGGTATTGCTTGCCACCGGTTCGGACGACTGCGTACAAGGGCTGGGACCATCCGTACAGAAAAAGTCGCCGTGTCCGCCCGACACGACGTAGTGAAAGTATACCGGAGGGAGATCTAGGCGGGCGACCCGGCCATCGAGACCGTGCGCCGAGCGGCGCCGAGGCGCTGCTGGAGCGTCACGATGCCGAGGAGGGCCGCGAGCCCCATCAGCGACGCCGTGTACGCGACCGGGTGTTGGAACGGCCCGGAGTTGTAGCCGGTACCGACGAAGAGGAGCACGGCGATGAACGACGCCGCGCCGATATTGAGGCCCCAGAAGATGACGTTGTCGGCCCACGGCCAGACCCGAGCCGCACCCGGTGCGGCCGTCGCGAGGAGGATCATCCCGAACAGCGTGTTGGTCATCACCCCGACGAAGAACGCGTGGTCGAGCGCGTGGATCATGCCGAGGGAGATCTTGGTGAAGTCACCCTCGGCCTGGATGATCGCGGCGAGGAACACGATCTCGAGCACGAGGCCGACCACCAGGAACGGCACCGCGATCGCGATGTGGCGAGTGCCGCCGGCGTCGCCCCAGGGGGCGCTGACGACCCGCCCGCCGAAGCGGACCGCGACGATCACGATGCCGATGACCTGCAGCAGCGTCGCGATGCCCTGGAGGGGCTGGATGTTCATGCCGACGCCGACGGCGAGAAAGAGCCCCCCGGCGAACAGGGCGTACGCCTGGGCGAGGCCGGCCCGGGTGCGCCGGCCGCCTCCCGAGAGCCGCCACTCGGCGATGCCCGCGGAGACGAGCACCAGGTACCCGCCGATCTGCGCGGACGCGTGGGTGCCGATGAGGTCCGGCGACGTCGGCATCGTGATGCCGAGCGCCAGGAACAGCTGGATCGCGACCCCGATGATGGCGCCGATGGTCAGGATCGTGAGACCGAGGACGAGCGAGAGCTTTGGGACGTCGATGCGTCCGAACCCTTCGGCGCGGGCCTGCGCGATCGCCCACCACCACCAGTAGAGGATCACGAGCAGCTCGAGCGAGCCCGTGATCGCGCGCGCCGGGAAGTTCCCGGACCAGAACGCGAGCACGTACGCCGCGGTCACCAGGCCGCTGAGCATCACGTTCCGGGCAAGCGTCTCGCCGCGGCCGGCGAACAGCCAGATCGCGACGCCGATCACGCCCATCGTGATCCAGCCGAGCGTGCCGGAGTGCAGGTGCGTCAGGAGGGTGTCCCGCGAGAGGGCGCCGAAGATGCGGGTCGCGTTCGCGAGCCCGAGCAGCGCCGTGAGCCCGAAGATGCCGAGGCCGAACTGGAACGCCCGATAGACCGCTCTGTCCGGTGTCATTGCCGTCCCTCCTTGCCATCCCTCCCGGGGCGGCAGCCTGCCACTACCGGGCGCGAGAGTCCAGGGCCACGACCTGGATGTTGTCGGGAAGCGAGCTGCGCGACAGCGACAGCTTCGACGTCGGGGTGATGTCCTTTACCCCCAGCTCGTGCAAGAGGCGCTCGAACGGGCTGTCCTTCTTGTTGCTGTCCGGGTCGTAGGACATCGGCACGACCACCTTGGGCTCGAGCTGGTGGATGATCTCGGCCGCCTTCGGCGCGGTCAGGTCGGCATCGGCGCCGCCGATCGGCACGAGCACGACGTCGATGTCCCCGAGCTTCTCGAGGTCGGCCGTCGGGAGGACGTGCCCGAGACCGCCGAGGTGGCAGATGACCAGGTCGTCCAGCCGGATCGCGTAGATGGTGTTGCGGCCGCGCTTCGCCCCCCGCTCCTCGTCGCGAAAGGTGCCGATGCCGGTGACCAGGATCTCCTTGACCTCGTACTCCCCGGGCCCGCGGAGCACGACGGGCTCCCCGCCGACCGAGCGGAGGCTGTTGTGGCGGGGGTCGTCGTTCGAGATCGTCACCAGATCGGCGGCCGTCTTGGGGATGGCCGCGCCGGACCGCGGGTCCGGCGGATCGGTCAGCACGACACCTTCCCGGCCACGCCGCCGGAAGCACGCGTGACCGTGCCACGTGAGGTCCATGGTGGAGTTGAGAATACGCCGAAACACGGCAGCGACGGTGCGGGTACCCACTGTGACCGCATCGGCTGCCGGCCGGGAGGGCCGCGCTGACACGGACGGACCAGGAGATCGTGCAGCGATGCCTGTCCGGTGACGCGGACGCCTACGCGGGCCTGGTCGAACGGTATGGAGGGCGCGTGTACAACGTCGCACTGCGGATCACGCACGAGCCGGAGGCCGCGCGCGATTGCGCCCAGGAGGCCTTCATCCGCGCGTACCGCGCGCTCCACCAGTACGACCCGGCATACCCGTTCGGCCCCTGGCTCTTCCGGATCACGACGAACGCGAGCCTCAACTTCATCCAGCGCGCGCGCGGCCGGGAGATCACCGTCGAGGAGCTGCCCGACAGCCCCGAGCCGCTCGAGTCGGGCCCCGAGCTGTCCGCCCTCCGGCGCGAGGACCTGCAGGAGGTTCTCGACGCGATGGCCCTGCTCCCGCCGGCCTACCGCGCGGCGCTGACCCTCCGGCACATGCAGCAGCTCTCCTATCAGGAGGTCGCCGACGCCCTCGGGATCCCGCTCGGGACGGTGAAGACGCACCTGCATCGCGCCCGCGCGGCGTTGAAGGCGACGCTCGCGGCCCGCCGGGCCGGGCGCTCATGAACGATCTCGACCGCGACGAGCTCGAGCTGCATCAGCTGCTGGCCGCGATCCGGCCCGCGCCGCTCCCCCTCGGCTTCCGCGACGCGGTCATGCGCCAGGTCCGGCAGGACGGGCCGCCGGCGCGATGGGAGTGGGTCTTCGCGGCGGCGCTCGCGCTGCCGAGCCTGGCGTACCTGGTGTGGGGCCTCGCGGCGCACGGCGGCGAGCTCGGCGCGTCGATCAGCGCGATCCTCGTCGCGGCACAGGGCCTCGATCCGACGAGCGGCGCCGACGTCGCGATCGACGGGCTCGCGATCGCGGCCCTCGCGCTCGTCGGGATCGCCAGCGCGGTCGCCGCGCACGCGATGCTGCGCGGCCCGGAGCAGCACCGGATGATCGCCCGATGACGGGACGCGACAGCGTCTTCGCGCTCGGCGCGATCGTCGTCGCCATCGCGATCGCGACGATCCTGCTCGTCGGCTCGATGGCCGCCGGCGCGGACGACGGCGGACGCTCGCGATTCTTCTTCGTCAACTTCGGCGCGCGGGCGTCCCAGCCGGTGCGGCCGACCGTGGACGCCGGCAACATCCCGGTGCCGTTGCGCGCCGTCATTCCATTCCAGCGCGGCGTGTCGAACACCGCGCGCGACGCCGCGGGCTACCTGCTCGTCGTCATCGGCGTCTCGGCGGTCCTCGTCCTCGGGCGCGACCAGGTCCTCGGCGCGTACCGCGCCGCCCGAGGCGGCTGGCGCGATCAGCTGCGGGTGTTCGGGACCGGGGTCGCGGTGCTCCTGCTCCTCCTCTCGGCGACGTTCCTCGGCGGCGTCGTGCTGCTCGGGGCGCTCACCGCCGGGTTCCGCGACGCGCCGGCCGGGATCCAATTCGGCCTCCAGGTCGGGCTGATGACGATCGCCGTGTTCGCCGCGGGCTTCCTCCTGGTGACGCTCGTCGGCTTCGCGGCCGCGTCGTGGCGTCTCGGCGACACGATCTTCGGCACGCGCGCCATCGCGCGCTGGGCCGGAGGCATCCCGAGTCCCCTGGTGGCGCTCATCGGCGCGACGATCCTGTACGTGCTCATGCAGCTGCCCGCCGTGGGCGGAGTCATCGCCTTCGCGGTCGTCGCGTACGCGCTCGGCACGGTCGTCGTCGCCCGGCTCGGGCCGAGCGCGACCGGACCGGTCACCGCCGCCACCTAGCGCATCGGGCCTCGCGTGGAGAAGGGAAGAGAGCAGATGTCGATCGTGCAGAAGGGTCTGGCCGGCGCCGTCGTGGCCGGCATGCTCGCCGCGGCCTGCAGCAGCGCGCCGCCGGCCGCAGAGCTGCGGACGGCGCAGGTCGCGCGCGGCGCGGTCACCCAGACCGTCGCGGTGTCCGGATCGGTGAGCTCGGCCGGCACGGTCAAGCTCAACCCGGCCACGAACGGAAAGGTCGCGCAGCTGTTCGTGACCGTCGGTCAGCAGGTGACCGCCGGGCAGCCGCTCGCGAAGCTCGATCCGACGGATCTCCAGGCGGCGCTCGCGACCGCGCAGAGCAACGTGGCCTCCGCCCAGACGAGCTACGACAAGGCCCTGGCCGCGGTCAGCGACGCGCAGAGCTCGTACGCCCAGACCCAGCAGTCGACGGCGAACGACATCGCGACCGCCCAGTCCGCGCTCTCGAAGCTGAAGTCGAGCTACGCCGCCGCGAAGACCAACTTCGCGAATCTCTTCGGCTCCGTGCTCAACGATCTTGCCGCGTACGCGTCCCAGGTCACCGTCGCCCAGCAGCAAGTCCAGAAGCTCCAGAGCGATCTGGCCGGAGCGACCCAGATCAGCGACAACCGGTCGGCCCAGACGGCGATGAATCAGGCCAGCGCGGCCCTCGGGAACGCCCAGAGCTACGTCCAGGGCGTGTACAACGCGGGGCAGGCCGACTACGTCGCGGCGGTGCACCTCGTGCAGAACGAAGTGAGCGCCTTCGACACCGCGATCGCCGCGGGCACCGATACCGCCGCGGTGAGTCAGCAGCTCGCGACGGCCCAGGTCGCGTACACCGGCGCGGTGTCCAAGCTGACCAGCGCGATCGACGCCCCGAACGGTCAGGTCGGAAGCGCCCTGTCGTCGGCCACGAGCGCCCAGAACTCGCTGAACACCGTGAACGCCAAGGCCGACGCGTCCCTCGACGGCGCGAGGACGGACGTGGCCACGCTGCTCGTGACGCTCACCGGCGAGCAGCAGGCCGCGACCAACGTGAAGAGCAAGATCGGCCAGGTGGCCACGACCCTCGCCACCATCACCGACGCGATCAACGGAGGCTATGTCGCCGCCATCCAGAACGTCACCGCGGCCCAGGTCCGGGCGGCGCAGAGCCTGCAGACCGCGCAGACGTCGCTGAACAACCAGCCGTCGAACGTGCAGAGCGCGCAGAACTCGCTCAACAACGCGCAGACGGCGCTCGCCACGGCGCAGGCGAACCTCGACAACACCACGATCAAAGCGACGGTGGCCGGCGTCATCACGACGATCAGCGCGCAGGCCGGCGAGAACGTCAGCAGCGCGAGCACGACCGGCTTCATCGTCGTCGCCAACACCGGGTCGATGGCCCTGCACGGCACGATCGGTGAATCCGACGTCGTGAAGCTGAAGCTCGGGCAGGTCGCGACCGTGACCGTGGACGCGATCGGCACGGCGAAGATGACCGGCAAGGTCAGCTCGCTCGATCCCGTCGCGACCATCGCCTCCGGCGTCCCGGTGTACGGCGTCGACGTCACGATCGACCTTCCCAGCGCGGCGGTGAAGCCCGGGATGAGCGGCACGGCGAACGTGATCATCGCCAGCAGCCCCAATGCGCTGACGGTGCCGAACCTCGCGGTGAAGACCCTGAGTGGCCGGCGCTACCTGACGGTCATGAAGGACGGCCAGCAGGTCGACACCGACGCGACGTTCGGCCTCAGCAACGACACCGTCACCGAGGTCCTCACCGGCGTGCAGGAAGGCGACGTCGTCGCCCTGCCGCAGCCGCGCGCGGCCGCGACGGCCGGCACCCGCGGCATCCAGTTCGGCGGCGGCGGCGCGGGCCAGCCGGGCCGATGAGATCCGCGGCGCCGACCCCGACCGGCCCGGTCATCCAGCTGCGCGGGGTGACCAAGACCTACCGCATGGGGAAGGACAACATCGTCCAGGCGCTGCGTGGCGCCGACCTCGACGTGCACCCGGGAGAGTTCGTCGCCCTGATGGGCCCGTCGGGCTCGGGCAAGTCCACGATGATGAACGTCCTCGGGTGCCTCGACGTGCCGGACAGCGGCAGCTACGTCCTGGCCGGCCAGGCAGTGCGTCAGCTCAACGACGATCAGCTCGCGGCGATCCGCAACCGGCACATCGGCTTCGTGTTCCAGACGTTCAATCTGCTCCCCCGGCTCAACGCGATCGAGAACGTCGAGCTGCCGCTCGTGTACGGCGGCAGCGCGCGCGGGCGCACCCAGCGGGCCAAGGACGCGCTCGCGGCCGTCGGGCTCGGCGAGCGGATGCATCACAAGCCCAACGAGCTGAGCGGTGGGCAGCAGCAGCGGGTGGCCATCGCGCGGGCCCTGCTGAACGACCCGTCGATCATCCTCGCCGACGAGCCCACCGGAAACCTCGACTCGCGCTCGTCGGCCGAGATCCTCTCGATCTTCCAGCGCCTGAACGACCAGGGCAAGACCGTCGTGATGGTCACGCACGAGCCCGACGTGGCGGAGCACTGCAAGCGGATCGTGCGGATGCGCGACGGCGTGGTATCCGGCGACGAGCTCGTTCCGCTGCCCCGGCGGGCCGAGGACGAGCTCCGCGATGCCGGCACCGGCCAATCGGTGGACCTGCACAGCGGCACGGTGGCCCACGTCCCGGTGGCGGCCCGGTGAAGGTCCTCGACTCGTTCCGCTCCGCGCTGCAGTCGATCATCGTGAACAAGCTGCGCTCGGCGCTCACGATGCTCGGCGTCATCATCGGCGTCGCGTCGGTGATCGCGATGGTCGCGGTGGGCAACGGCGCGTCCATCCAGGTCCAGCAGCAGGTGCTCTCGCTCGGCTCGAACCTCGTCACCGTGACGCCGGGCAATCAGAACAGCGACACCGGGCTTCGCGGTGCCGGGGTCCAGAGCATGAACCTGACCCTCGACGACATGACCGCGATCCAGGCGCAGCTCGGGGCGACCATCGGCGCGGTCGAGGCCGAGCAGAGCGCCGGCCGCTGGCAGGTCACCGCCGCGGGCCAGAACTGGAGCTCGAACGTCATCGGGGTCACGACCGGCTATCCCGAGGTGCGGGATTGGGCGCTCGCGACCGGCGACTTCTTCACCGACGACGACGTCCGCGTGTACGCCCAGGTCGCGGTCATCGGCTCGACGACCGCGGCGAACCTCTTCGGCGAAGGGGTCGACCCGACCGGCCAGACCATCCAGCTCCGCCAGGTCTTCGGGGGCGGCGGAGGTGCCGCCGGCGCGCAGCGCGCGCGGATCGTGAATTTCAAGGTCGTCGGGATGCTCGACACGAAGGGCACGACCTTCGGCTTCTCGCGAGACGATCAGATCCTCGTGCCCACGACCACGGCGCAGCGCGTGCTCACCGGACGGACCAACTCGGTGAACTCGATCATCGTGAAGGCCGCGAGCAGCGATCAGATGGCGAACACCACCGCGGACGTCACCGACGTCCTGCTCCAGCGGCACAAGATCACCGATCCGGCGAGCGCGGACTTCACGGTGACGAACCAGAACGACACCCTCGCCGCGCTCAATCAGGTCACCGGGACCTTCACGATCCTCCTCGCCGCGATCGGGGGAATCTCGCTCCTCGTGGGCGGCATCGGGATCATGAACATCATGCTGGTCTCGGTGAACGAGCGGACCCGGGAGATCGGCATCCGCAAGGCGGTTGGTGCGCGGCGCCGCGACATCCTCGCCCAGTTCCTCATCGAGGCCATCGGGCTCACCGGCATCGGCGGGATCCTCGGCATCCTGCTCGGCTGGGGGATCACCGTCGTGGTGAAACAGATCCCGGCGGCGGCGAACATCCCGATCGCGATCACCGCTGGCACCGTCGCGATCGCGGTCGGCGTCTCGGTCGCGATCGGCGTGGTCTTCGGCCTCTATCCGGCGATGCGGGCCGCGCGCCTGCATCCGATCCAGGCACTTCGCTATGAGTAAGGGAGAACTGCGATGAACGTTCTTGCACGGCGTCCGGTCCAGATCATCGTCGGGGTCGTCGTGGCCCTCGCGCTCTTCGGCGGCGGCTTCGCCTTCGGCTCGACCCGAGCGCCCGCGGCGCCGGTCGCGACGACGGCCACCGGCACGGGGTTCGGCGGCCGCGGCGCCAATGGCGCGGCGGGAGCCGGCGCGGCGGGAGCCGGCGCCGGGGCCGCCAATCGCGGCGTCGCGAACGGCCAGATCCTCGCGGTGAACAGCGACTCGATCACCATCTCGGTGCGCGCGGGCGGCGCCAACGGCGCCTCTCCGACCACCACCACGCAGCTCGTCCTCGTCGGCAGCGGCACGCGCGTCGTGAAGACCGTCGAGACCGACGTGAAGCTCACCGACCTGAAGGTCGGCGACGCCGTCACCATCGCCGGCACGCCCGACACGGCGAGCGGCACGATCTCGGCGCAGACCATCGTGCTCGGCGGCACGAACATCCTCGGCGACATCCTGGGCGGACAGTTCGGCGGCCGCGGCGGCGCCGGCGCGAGCGGGACCCCCCGGCCGAGCCCGACCCGCTAGCCGCGGCTACATCGACTCGGGCGCGCTGACCCCGAGGAGCCCGAGGGTCTGGCGGAGGGCGATGCCAACCGCCTCGACGAGCCGGAGGCGCGCCTTCGAGCGCGCCTCGTCCTCGCCGACGACGCGGTTGCCCTTGTAGAAGGCGTGGAACGCGCCGGCGAGCTCGAGGCCGTAGCCGGTGAGGAGATGCACGTTGTGCTTGTCCCGGATCTCCTCGACGAGCTCGGGGAGGCGGAGGACCAGCCGGACCAGGTCGAGCTCGGCGTCGTCGGCGAGGAGCGCGACGTCCGCGCCGTCGGACCGCAGGCCGCGCTCGGCGGCCGTGCGGAAGATGCTCGCGATCCGGGCGTGCGCGTACTGGACGTAGTAGACGGGATTGTCGTTCGACTGCTGCACCGCGAGCTCGAGATCGAAGTCGAGCGACCGGTCCGCGCTGGCCATGAGGAAGAACCACCGCGCGGCATCGACCCCGACGGTGTCGATGACGTCGTCGAGCAGCACGTACTGCCCGCGCCGGCGGGCCATGTTCACGAGGACGCCTTCGTGCAGGAACTTCACGTACTGGTAGAGCAGGACCTCCCAGCGGCCCTCGAGCCCGAGCGCGGCCATCGCCGTCTTCATCCGCCGGGCATGTCCGTGCGTGTTCGCACCCCAGACGTCGATCTTCTTGTCCAGACCGCGCTCGACGAGCGCCTCCCGGTGATACGCGAGGTCGACGCCGAAGTACGTCGGCACACCGGTGCTGCGAATGAGGACGCTGTCGATGTCCTCGCCGAGCTCGCGGGACTTCAGCCAGACGGCGCCGTCACGCTCCTCGATGTGGCCGGCTTCACGCAGGGCTTCGATCGTGCGCATGAAGTAGCCGGACTCCAGGAGCGCGGTCTCGCGGTAGAACGTGTCGAAGGTGATGTGGAACTTGGCCATCGTCGCCTTGTGCCACTCGATAACCGTGTCGAGCGCCATCGCCGCGAACGGCTGCGCGAGCTCCTCGGG
Organism: Chloroflexota bacterium; assembly: GCA_034666765.1. Classification (GTDB taxonomy): domain Bacteria; phylum Chloroflexota; class Limnocylindria; order P2-11E; family P2-11E; genus UBA4735. Next base: position 4,023 of record JAXDLF010000026.1, on the reverse strand, counting down.
GCTCTTGCCGTCGAACTCGGAGCCGGCCTTCGCGCGGATCGCGCGCGCCAGGTCGATCACGTAGTCCGCGGGATAGCCATCGTCCGGGATCGCGAGTCCGGTCCGTCCGCCGAGCTCGAGATACCGGACGGCGACGCTGCGGCCGAACACGTCGAGCTGGGTGCCCGCGTCGTTGATGTAGTACTCGCGCTGCACCTCGGCACCCGAGAACGCGAGCACGTTCGCCAGCACGTCGCCGATCGGGCCGCCGCGCGCGTTCCCGACGGTGACCGGCCCGGTCGGATTCGCGGACACGAACTCGACCTGGACCGTGCGGCCCTTCAGCGCGTCGTTGCGCCCGAAGCGATCGCCTTCGCCGACGATGACCTCGACCTGCCGCGCGAGCCAGGCCGGGTCCAGGCGCACGTTGATGAATCCCGGAGGCGCCGCGGTCACGGCGGCGATCCCGTCGCGCGCGGGTACTCGTTCGGCGATGGCCTTCGCGATCTCGAGCGGCGGCTTCCGCAACGGCTTCGCCAGGCGCATCGCGATGTTCGCGGCGTAGTCACCGTGCGCCTTGTCCGCCGGGCGCTCGATCTCGACCGCCGCGGCGCGCGCGGGATCGCCCCAGCCGAGCTCGTCGCTCGCGGCGAGGACGCCCGCGGCGACGGCATCGCGAACGAGATCCCGGGTGGCGGTCATCGCACCGAGTCTGCCGGAAGCATGACGGCCGCGTCGCCGCTCGGCTCGTGCGCGCGGAAGAGGGTGGCGAGCAGCAGCCCCGCGACGAGGTACGAGACCGCCAGCGTGACGAGGTTGGCGGCGTAGCCGGCGGATCCGAGCTCGGCGCGAACGACGCCGGACAGCGCCGCGCCCGCGGCCGCCGCGCCGTTGAAGCTGATCGCGAAGACCGCGAACGCACCGGCGCGCTCCACCGGGGCGAATGAGGAGAGCTCGAGGGCCGTGAAGTTCGGCGTCGACGCGTACATGAAGGCGGCCCGGAGGGCCAGCGCGGCCCACGCGAGCAACGGCTGCCCCGCGATCGCCGCGAGCAGCGCGAACGGGAGCGATGCGAACACCGGCAGGAGGATCGCGGTCAGCGGGGGCACGCGAGGCACCAGGAGCCGCCCATTCAGGATCGCGCCGATGCTGCCGGCGATCGAGAGCGCGCCGATCGCGACACCGACGCCGGCGATCGGCAGGCCGAACCGATCGGCGAAGAACAGGTTGGTGAACGGGACGAAGCTCCCCGCGCCGAAGCCGAACGCGATCTCGATCGCGACGAAGCGCAGGAGCAGGCTTCGCCGATGCGGCGCGTCGAGGGTTCCCGCGGCGACGGTCGCCGGTCGGACGAGCAGGATCGGGATCGCCGACGCGATCGCGAGGAAGCCGCCGATGCCGATGATCGTGCGGATCGTGAGTGGATCCGTCTCCGCGCGGCCGAGCGCCGCCCCGACCGGAGCCGCGAGCGCGCCCGCGATCGAGATGGCGGCGAAGCTCGCGAGCGCGCCGAGCGCGACCTGCTGGCCGAACATGCGCGGCCGGTCGAGACCCGTCGTCGCATCCGCGACGAGCGCGCTGCCCGAGGAGGCGACGATGATCCCGCCGAACCCGGTGAGCGCCGCCGCGACGAACAGCGCGGGCAGCGCGGTCTGGGTGAGGATCCCAAGGACGCCGAGCCCGGTGACGCAGCCGCCGATGAGGATCGCGTTCCGCCGAGGCATCCGTCGGGGAAGGAGGGCCGCCGGCAGCGCGCCGGCGAGGGCGCCGAGGGCCTGCGCGCCGCCGAGGACGCCGATGGCGCGTGCGTCGAAGCCCAGCCCCCGATAGAGGAAGTTCAGGTAGAAGAAGGCGATGCCGAGCCCGAGGCCGCCGAGGCCGCTCGCGACGACGTACAGCGAGGCGTCGTGCCGGCGGAGCGCCGGCGCGACGCTAGCTCTGCCGGCCGAGGGTGAGGTCGACGGTCTGTTGTTTCCCATCCCGGATGATCGTGAGCTTCACCTTATCGCCCGGTCGCGTGTGCAGCAGGACCGAGCTCACCGGGTGCGTGCCGTCGATCTGCTGGTCGTTGATCTTCGTGATCACGTCATTGGGTCTGAGGCCGGCCTGCGCGGCGGGTGATCCGGCGAGGATCTGGCTGATGAGGACGCCCTGGGTCTGCGCGGGGAGCGCGAGCGCCGCCGCGGCCCGCGGGGTGAGCAGGCTGTAGCTGATGCCGATCGCGCCCCGTTCGATCTTGCCGCTCTTGATCAGCTCATCGACGATGGCGCGGACGGTATTGCTCGCGATGCTGAACCCGAGGCCCTCGGATCCGGCCTGCCGGTTCACCAGGGTGTTCATCCCGACGACCTGCTTCGTCACCGCCCAGATGAGCGGGCCGCCGGAGTTCCCCTCGTTGATGGCGGCGTCGGTCTGGATCAGATCCTCGAGGATGACCGTGTCGGTCTCCGGGACCCGGCGGCCCTTGGCCGACACGATGCCGGTGGTGACGGTGTTCTGCAGCTCGCCGAGGGCGCTGCCGATGGCGACCACCGTCGCCCCGACCGGGACGTCGTCGCTGTTGGCGAGCGCCGCGGCCCTGAGCCCCTGCGCCGGTACCTGCAGCACCGCCACGTCGGTCTTGTCATCGCGTCCGACGAGCTTCGCGTCCTTGACCACGCGGTTGTCGCTGAAGATGACGTCGAACGACGCGCCGGGATTCGTGTCGCGCACGTTCTCGATGACGTGGTTGTTGGTCACGACGTAGCCGCGAACCGCGTCGATCACGAAGCCCGAGCCGCTGGACTGGGTCTGACCGTTCGGCAGCCGGTTGATGACGGTCACGACGGTCGGCAGGAGCTCGTTCACCACGGCGACGATGTCGTTCGCGCCGGTGGCCGGGATGCTCACGGCCGGTGCGGTCGGCAGCGGACCGGGCGCCGTGGTGCCCGCGGCCGGGCTGTCGGTGACGGGGGCGATCCGGGTCGAGACGACATAGGCACCCGCGGCTCCCCCGCCGAGCGCACCGACCGCCAGGGCGAGGGCCACGATCGCGGCGGTGCCGGGTCCACGGCGCTGCGGTGGGGGCGGAGGCGCTGACCAGAAGGGCGTCTCGCTCATCGAGCGAAACTACCGCTTCGCGCGGGCCGTCGTTTCAGCGCCGGCGGCGGTCGCGGCCGTCCGCTTGCGGCGCGCCGCGGGCTTGATGAGCTCCGGCTCGACGAGCTGGCCCACCGCGGTCGCGCGGATCTCGAGGTCGACGTGGGAGTCGGGCTCGATCGTCACGTCCCACGAGCACGTGAGCTCCGTCTGCTCGTAGAGGCGCTCGAAGCCCTCCTCCGAGTTCGCGACCGCGTAGATCGGCCGCACCGCCGTCTCGGCCGGCGGATCGATGGCGAAGGTGATGTCGAAGTGGCGCGCCTCCGCGTGCACGAGGATCTCGCTCACGTTGCGCACGCCCTCGAGCGCCTTGCCCGGCGTCGTCTTGCGCGTGCCGAGCGTGATGAGATCGCCGGCGTTCGCTTCGCCCACGAACGCGACGTTCGACGCGCTGGTGAAGCTCAGCTCGATCGTCTCTTCCCCGTCGTTCCGCAACCGGTACCGGACCCCGGCGGCGAGGCCCTCGTCGGCGATCCGGATGTCCTTGCGGATCCCGAGGCCGGGCACGCTCGCGAGCGATTTGGCCGGCGGCTCGAGGATCAGGCTGACCGTGCGCGCCTCGCGCTGCGGCGTGAGCTGATACGGCAGGGCGTGCAGGCTGACCGGCTCTTCGCGACCGACCCTGAAGCTGTCCTGGAAGAACGCCCGCCGGGCGTCGTCGTACTCGAGCAGCTTCACCAGGCCGCGCTCTTTCGCGCGCACGACCTCGTGGATGGACTTGGCGTCCTTGTCCGAGGCCTTGCCGACCTTCACCTTGCCGGCTTTCTCCGCGCGCCGCAGCTGCTCGTGCTCGTTCTCGGGACGGCGCGCGAGCGTGTCGATGAGGTTCGTGGCGGACGCGTAGATGTCCCACTCGATGATCGAGCCACCGTGGATGTGCACGAACACCGCGCCCGCGTTGCCGCG
>JAXDLF010000025.1:0-11058 GCA_034666765.1 Chloroflexota bacterium | reverse complement strand
GATGCCCAGATAGAAGAGGACCGTCGGCATCATCGCCATGATCACCACGTCCAGGTAGCTGATGCGCAGGAGCTCGGCCATGATGAACGCGGCCGGGCCGAGCACGGGCGGCGAGATCACCGCGCCGATGCCGCCTGCCGACAGGATCGCGCCGGACGACTCGCGATCGTGGCCCGCCTTCTTCAGCATCGGATAGGCGATCGAGCCCAGCGTCACCGTCGTGGCGACACCCGAGCCCGAGACCGTGCCGAGAAGGAACGACGCCACGGTCACGGTGCGCGCCGCGCCGGTCGGCTTGCGGCCGGTGAGCGCGAACGCGAGATCGACGTAGAACTTGCCCGCGCCCGTGTAGTCGAGGATGGCTCCGTAGATGGTGAACAGGATGATGAACGTCGCCGCGACCAGGAGCGGCTGCCCGAGCATGCCGTCGGTACCGAGATACTGGTTGGCGACGATATCGTCGAGGTTCTTGGGCGGCCCGCGAAAAGGTCCGGGCATGAAGTCGGCGAAGTACGCGTATGCGATCGCGATGAGCCCGAGGAGCGGGAGGTGCCACCCGACGGTCCGGCGGGCGGCCTCCAGGACGACGACGATCGCGATCACCCCGAATACGAAGTCCGTCGGCGTGGGGCTGTTCGCGCGGTAGATGACCTGCTCGAAGTTCAGGAGGACGTAGAGCGCGATCGCGATCGAGCCGGCGGCCGGCAGCAGATCGAGCACCGGGTTCACGCGTTTCAGGAAGCGGTGATGTGCCGGGTAGAGGAAGAACGTGAGGGTGAGGATCGCCGCGAGGAACAGCATCTCGTAGATCTGCTTCGTCGTGATGGTCTGGCCGAACACGCTGATCGACGGGACGAGGACGAAGGTCGTGAACGGGATCTCGGCGCCGGCGGCGGCGTAGTAGAGCGCGAACAGCGTCGTCGCGACCGACAGCGACGTGACGATCCGAGCCCACCAGCCGGTCAGGGTGCGGGTCTTCGCCTCATTCTCGAACTCCTCGATGATCTCGCGATTCTTCTCGTCCGTGACGACCGCGTCGAAGTCCGGGCGGACGATGACCTCGCCGCTCATCGGAGGACCGTCAGCAGGCGGGGTAGGGAGAGCGGCGTGACGGTCACCACCGTCTCGCCGAACGCGTCCCGGAGGACGACGTCGAAGCCCGCTCCGCGGAGGCGCTGGGCGCCCTCGGCGGTGACGCGGATGGTGAGTGCCGCGACCCCGTTCGCCGGCGCGTCCTGCACGAACTCATCGCCCAGGTGCCGGATCTCGCCATCCCAGCGGAAGTATTCCACGGCCCTCCGGTCGCGCGACCGCACCCGAACGATGCTGAGCGTGTCGCCGTTGCGAACGTGCTCTTCGATCACGGGGACCTGATAGATGGACTGCAGGTAGGAGTACTCGTACCGTTCGCCGTCGGCCAGCCGATACGCGTGCCCGCCGGGATCGATGCGCAGAACGGCGACGGGGGCGGCCACAGCCACCCCCGTCAGCACGACGATCGCGATGCCGAGGGCCGCCACCCTCATCCGATCCGGCCTACGGCTTCCAGACGCCTTTTGACTTGTAGTAGTCGATCGCGCCGGGATGGAAGTCGATCGGCGAGCCCTGCGTCGCCGTGTCCAGCTTGAGGTTCTTCGCCTCCGGGTGCACGAGCACCAGATCGGCCTGGTTGTCGAACATCGCGGCCAGGATGGCCTTCACGAAGCTCGCGTCGAACGACGACGGCACGACGAGCAGGTTCGCGACGCCCGCGGTCACGACGTCCACGTCGTTCTTGTACGTGGCCTTGGGGATCTTCGCCGCGAAGTAGAAGTTGCCGTACTTCGCGTTCATTTTGGCGATCGCGTCGGACTGATCGATCAGCTTGATCGCCGTCGAGTTCGCCAGATCGGTCACGGCACTCGTCGGCAGGCCGCCGTCGAAGAAGAACGCGTCGGCCTTGTTGTCCCGCACCGCGTCCGCCGAGTCCTGCGCCGCAAGACGCTGCGGTTGGATGTCCGTCGTCGCGTTCATCCCGTAGGCCTCGAGGATCCGGATGGCCTTGGTCTCGGTGCCAGAGCCGGCCGCCCCGATCGAGACCCGCTTCCCCTTGAGGTCGGCGACGGTGTTGATCCCGGCGCTCGCCTTGGCCACGAGATGCATGTAGTTCGAGTACATGACCGCGATCGTCTTCGCGTCGACCCTGGCCTCCGGCGGCGCGAACCGGTTCTTCGCGTTGATCGCGTCATACGCCGTATCCGCGAGGGTGAATGCCAGGTCGGCCTTGCCATCCCGGATGAGCTTCATGTTGTCCACCGACGCGGGGGTGGATTGGGCGCTGGCGGAGACCTTCAGCTTCTTGGTCAGCATGTCGGCCAGTCCCGCGCCGTAGATGATGTACACGCCACCGGTGCCGCCGGTGACGATGTTCAGCGTCTTGCCGCTGAAGTCCGGCGCGGCGCTCGAGCTCGACGCCGGCGCGGTCGTGCCGCCCGACGTCGCCCGCGGCGCCTGACAGGCGGCCGCCACGAGCAGGAAGGTCAGCGATACCGAAAGAATGCGGGCGCCGTTCATCTCACGCCTCCTGTTGTTCGCGCGGATGCTACCGCCGCCGGCGGCGCTCGCGGCGGACCTTCGCTTCGGCCATCCGGCGCCGCTCGTCATCCGTCTCGGCGATGACCTTCGGCAGTGGCGCGGTCGTGCCGTCGTCGCCGATCGCGACGAAGACGAGGTATGCCGACGACACGTGGACGACCTTGCCCGAGAGGAGATCCTCGGCGTCGACGCGCACCCCGACCTCCATGCTCTTGGTGCCGACGTCGTTCACCGACGCCCTGGCGGTGACGAGGTTCCCCACGTAGACCGGCGCGACGAACGAGAGCTCGTCGACCCGGGCCGTCACCACCCGCTGGCGCGCGTGGCGCGTCGCGGCCGCCCCGGCGCACTCGTCGATGAGCCGCATGATCTCGCCGCCGTGCACGTTGCCGGACGGGTTCGCGTCGCTCGGCAGCATCGTTCTCGAGAAGACGGTCGTGGACGCGGAGACCGGCTTCGGTGAAAGCGTCATCGGGCGGGTTGAGTGTGGCACCTCGCCGGTCGCCCGCCTAGCATCCGGCACGGTGAGTGTGCTGTCGCGCGAGGAGCTTCGGGCCGCGATCGCCGCGCAGCCGCCGCTGGTCGAGGGCATCGACCCGCAGACGCAGCTGCAGCCGAACGGCATCGATCTGCGCGTGGACCGGATCCAGCGGCTCACCTCGCCGGGACTCCTTGGCGCCGCGCCCAACCTCCGCGAGCCCGCGGCGCGCGAGGACGTGCAGCCTGACGCCGACGGCTGGTGGGACCTCCATCAGGGCAGCTACGTGATCGGCTACGCCGAGAAAGTCAACCTTCCACCGGACCTCATGGCCTTCGCGCGGCCGCGGTCGACGCTCCTGCGATCCGGCGTGGCCCTGCAGAGCGCGGTGTGGGACGCCGGCTACTCGGGCCGCGGCGAGGGGCTGCTGTCGGTCCTGAATCAGCGCGGCTACCGGCTGCAGCGCGGGGCCGCCGTCCTCCAGCTCGTGTTCCTGCGGCTCAGCGTCCCGACCGCCGAGGGCTACAAGGGGAAGTACCAGGGCGAGGGGCAGGGTCCCGCCGGGACGAGATGACGCCCCGCACGATCCTGCACGACGCCGCGCTCGCGGACGGCTCGTCCGATTCGCTCCGCCTCGGCGTGAGCGTGGCGATCGCGGGCGGCCTGATCGAAGCGATCGGTCCGAACGACGAGATCGATCGGCAGAAGGCGACGGTCATCGACGCCGGCGGCGCGGTCATCGTGCCGGGCATGGTCGACTGCCACAGCCATCTGACGATGCAGGGCGGCAGCCACTGGATCGACCGCGGCGGCGATCCGCCGGACGTGCTTCGGCAGGTGGCCCGGGACAACGCGCATCGTCTGGTCCAGGCCGGGGTCCTGTGGGCCCGCGACGTCGGCGCGCCCAGCGCCAACGGCCGCCCGATATCGCTCGACGTGCGCGCCGAGCTCTCGGGGAAGCGCGGGAACCCGTACATCCGCGTGGCGGGGACCTGGATCGGACGGACCGGCTATCCCGACATGTGGGTGACGACGGACGATGCCGGCCTGACGGCCGCGGCGCTGCATCAGCTCGACCTCGGCACCGACTTCGTGAAGATCTACCTGGACGCACCCGGTGGCGTGAAGGAGTCGCCATTCGGCGTCGCCGCGATGAAGGCGATGACGGACGCGGTGCACGCGCGCGGCGCGCGGGTCGCCTGCCACTCCGGTTACCTGGATGGTGCGCGCGTCGCCGCCGAGGCCGGCGTCGACTCCATCGAGCACGGCATGGAGCTCGACGACGACGTCGCGCGCACGATGAAGCGGAACAACGTCACGCTCACCTCGACGCTGTCCGTGTTCGCCTCGTGGGAGACATTCGCGCGCACGACGGCGATCGATCGCTTCACGACCGCCGAGAGTCGCGAGCGGATCGCGAAACGCAAGGAGGGTGCGTACGCGTCCGTCGCCGCCGCGAAGCGCGCCGGCGTGCGCATCGCGACGGGGTCCGACTTCGGGGGCGGCTCGGTGCGGGCCGGACACCTGGCCTGGGAGGTCGAGCTGCTGGTCTCGGCCGGCCTCACGCCGCGCGAAGCGCTCGTCGCGGCGACGCGCGCCGGCGGCGAGCTGCTCGGCCACGATCACGCCGGCCGCATCGCGCCGGGGACGCCCGCCGACCTGGTGCTCGTGCACGGCGACCCGCTCTCCGACGCTCGCGCGCTGTGGCGCGTGTGGGCGGTCTTCCAGGGTGGCACGCGCGTCGCCTAGGGAGATGGAGGGCCCGCGGACCGTCGACGTCGTGTCCCGCCTGACCATCGCGCCCGAGCGGCGCTGAGCGGTGCGGCTGGCCTGGCTCGACTGCTCCGCCGGAGCGGCGGGCGACATGCTGCTCGCCGCGCTGCTGGACGCGGGCGCGCCGCGCGAGGCGCTGTTCGCGGTGCGCGAGGCGCTGGGCCTGACCGACGACATCTCGATCGGCTTCGCGGAGGTCCCGGTCGGTGCCGCGCGCGCCCTGCGCCTCGAGCTCGCGGTCCGCGACGGGGCACCGGCCCGCCAGGTCCCGGCCGCGCTGGCGCTCGTGGCCGCCAGCGCCCTGCCGGCACCGGTGCGCGACGCGGCCACCCGGACCATCCGGCGGCTCGCCGACGTGGAGTCGCGGATCCACGGCCTGCCGGTCGAGCGGCTGCACCTGCACGAGCTGTCGGCCGCCGACACGCTCCTGGACATCGTCGGATTCCATGCCCTCGCCGCGGCGCTCGGCCTCGACGCGATCGAGGCCTCGCCGCCGAACGTCGGCGGCGGCACGGTGACGTTCTCGCACGGCACGTTCGCGGTGCCGCCTCCGGCGACGGCGGCGCTCCTCCAGGGTGTCGCGTTCCTGACCGATGCCCCCGAGATGGGCGAGCTGCTCACCCCGACCGCGGCGGCGATCATCGTCACGAGCACGCGCGCGATCGGACCGCGGCCTCGCATGGCCGTCGAGCGGGTCGGGTCGGCGGTCGGCACGCGGCGCTTCGCGGCGCCGCACGTCCTCCGCTGCCATGTCGGGACCGCCGCGGGCTGAGCGTCGCCGCGAACATATGCCTTGACAGGAATATGCTCATCAGGGTATATAGAGCGCATGCAGGCGACATTCAGCGCCCTGGCCGAGCCGAACCGGCTCCAGATCGTCCAGCTCCTCCGCCGGAAGCCACTCCCCGTCGGGGAGATCGCCGCGCGACTCGACCTGCGCCAGCCGCAGGTGTCGAAGCACCTCCGGGTGCTGAGCGACGCCGGGCTGGTCGAGGTCCGGCCGGTGGCCCAGCAGCGGATCTACGGGCTGCGCGCCCAGCCGCTCAAGGAGCTCGACGCGTGGCTGGAGCAGTTCCGCCGGTCGTGGGACGACCGGTTCGATCGCTTCGACGCCGTGCTACGCGCGCAGAAAGAAACAGGGGAGAAGCGCAATGCCCGCAACACGTAGGTTCGAGACCACGGTCACGCTGCCTTCCGACCGGGAGATCCTCATCACGAGGGAGTTCGACGCGCCGCGCGACGTCGTGTTCAGGGCGATGACCGATCCGGCCCTCATCCCCCGGTGGTGGGGACCGCGGAAGTACGAGACCATCGTCGATCACATGGACGTGCGCCCCGGAGGCACGTGGCGGTTCCTCAACCGTGAGAGCGACGGGACCGAGTACGCCTTCCGCGGCGAGTACCGGGAGATCGTCCCGCCGGAGCGGATCGTCCAGACGTTCGAGTTCGAGCCGCTCGCGGGACACATCTCGATCGAGACCGCGACCTTCACCGAGCGCGATGGCCGGACGCTCCTCACCAACCACACCCTCTTCGCATCCAAGGAGGACCGCGACGGGATGATCGAGAGCGGGATGGAGTCCGGGCTGCGCGAGACCCACGACCGGTTCGCCGAGCTGCTGGCCGCCCTCGCCGAGACGAAGCGCTAGACGCTGGGGAGGTCGACTCCCTTGGCCTTCGCGAACGCGATCGCATCCGGGTAGCCGGCGTCGGCATGGCGCATGACGCCGGTGCCCGGATCGGTCGTCAGCACGCGATCCAGCTTCTGCCTGCCGAGCGGCGTGCCGTCGGCGACGGCGACCATCCCGGCGTGGATCGAGTTGCCGATCCCGACGCCGCCGCCGTGATGCACCGAGACCCAGGTCGCGCCGGCGGCGGTGTTCACGAGCGCGTTGAGGATCGGCCAGTCCGCGATCGCGTCGCTGCCGTCGCGCATGCCCTCGGTCTCGCGATTCGGCGACGCGACGGAGCCCGAGTCGAGGTGATCGCGGCCGATGACGATCGGCGCGCCGAGCTTCCCGGTCCGCACCAGGTCGTCGATGCGCGCCCCGAACGCCGCGCGCTCGCCGTATCCGAGCCAGCACACCCGCGCCGGCAGCCCCTGGAACGGCACGCGCGTCTCGGCGAGCTCGATCCACCGCGCCAGCGAGCGGTCCTCCGGGAACAGCTCGAGCACCGCGCGGTCGGTCGCGAGGATGTCCTTCGGATCGCCGGACAGCGCGGCCCAGCGGAACGGTCCCTTGCCCCGCTCGAAGAGCGGGCGGATGTACGCCGGGACGAACCCGGGGTAGTCGAAGGCCCGCGCGAACCCGGCGGTCCGCGCCTCGCCGCGGAGGTTGTTCCCGTAGTCGAACGCGACCGCGCCGCGATCCATCAGCGCGACGATGGCCTCGCAGTGCTTCGCGATCGAGGCGCGCGAGGCGTCGATGTACGCTGCGGCGTCGTTGATCCGCAGCACGCCGGCGTGCCGCACGTCCGGCACGTACCCGTCGAGCGGGTCGTGGGCCGACGTTTGGTCCGTCACCACGTCGACCCGAACGTCGCGGCGGACGAGCTCGGGGAGCACCGCGGCGGCATTCGCCACGAGGCCGATCGACCGCGGGGTCCGCGTCCCGAGGTGACCCTCGGCGCTCGCGAGCGCCTCGTCGAGCGAGTCGGTGATCTCGTCGAGGAAGCCCTGCTTCAGGCGGCGCTCGGCGCGCGTCGGGTCCACTTCGACGACGATCGCGACGCCGCCGTTCATGGTGATCGCGAGCGGCTGCGCGCCGCCCATGCCGCCGAGGCCGGCGGTCACGACGAGCCGGCCCTCGAGCGTGCCGTCGAAGTGCGTCCGGGCCACCGCGGCGAACGTCTCGTAGGTCCCCTGCAGGATCCCCTGGGTGCCGATGTAGATCCACGACCCGGCGGTCATCTGGCCGTACATCGTCAATCCCATCGCCTCGAGCGCCCGGAACTCCTCCCACGTCGCCCACTTCGGCACGAGCATCGCGTTCGAGATCAGCACCCGCGGCGCCCACTCGTGCGTGCGGAAGACGCCGACCGGCTTCCCGGACTGCACGAGGAGGGTCTCATCGTCCTTCAATCGCTTCAGCGTCGCGAGGATCGTGTCGAAGGCCTGCCACGATCGCGCCGCGCGGCCGGTGCCGCCGTACACGATGAGCTGATCGGGATGCTCGGCGACGTCCGGGTCGAGGTTGTTCTGAAGCATCCGGAACGCCGCCTCCTGGGGCCATCCGAGGGTTGAAAGCTGTGACCCGCGCGGTGCCCGGACGACCCGATTCGCGATGGCGCTCATCCGATCGATCCTAGGACGAGCGCAGCCCGGCGCGGCCACCGCCCTCTCTAGACTGACCACCGTGACCGACGCATTCATCTGCGCGTACGTGCGCACGCCGTTCGGCCGGTACGCGGGCGCGCTCGCCGGACTGCGGCCCGACGCGATGGCCGCCCACGTCCTCCGCGCCGTCGTGGAGCGCGCGGGGATCGATCCGGCCGGCATCGACGACGTGATCCTCGGCACCGCCAACCAGGCCGGTGAGGACAACCGCAACGTCGCGCGCATGGCGACGCTCCTCGCGGGGTTTCCGGTGGACGTCCCGGCGCAGACCGTGAATCGGCTCTGCGGCTCGAGCCTGCAGGCTCTGAACAGCGCGGCCGAGGCCATCTGGAGCGGCCAGGGCGACCTGTTCATCGCCGGCGGCGTGGAGAGCATGACCCGCTCGCCGATCGTGACCCTCAAGCCGGAGAGCGCCTATCCGCGCGGCACGCCGGAGTCGGCGGACAGCACCCTCGGCTGGCGCTTCGCCCATCCGCAGCTCGTCGCCGACGGCCACACCGTCACGCTCGGCCAGACCGCGGAGAACGTCGCGCAGCGGCGGAACGTGTCGCGCGCCGATCAGGATTGCCTCGCGCACCTCAGCCAGCAGAAGGCCGAGCGCGCGATCGCGGCCGGCATCCTGGCGCAGGAGATCGTCGCGACGCCGGTCCCGCAGCCGAAGGGCGACCCGGCGCTCGTCGCGGCCGACGAGCATCCGCGACCGGGTAGCACCATCGAGGCGTTGACCAGGCTCCGCCCCGCGTTCGCCGAGCACGGCACGGTCACCGCGGGGAACAGCTCCGGCATCAACGACGGCGCGTCGGCGCTGATCGTGGCGTCCGGCGAGCGCGCGCGGTCGCTCGGACTGGTGCCGATCGCGCGGGTCGTCAGCACCGGCGTGGCCGGCGTCCGACCCGACGAGATGGGCCTCGGCCCGATCCCCGCGTCGCGCAAGGCCCTCCACCGCGCGAACCTCCGGGCCGAGGACCTCGACGTCGTCGAGCTGAACGAGGCGTTCGCGAGCCAGGTCGTCGCGTCGTGCGTGGAGCTCGGCATTGATTGGCGCGACGAGCGGAAGCTCAATCCGAACGGCGGGGCGATCGCCATCGGGCATCCTCTCGGCGCGAGCGGCGCGCGGCTCGCCGGTACGGCGGCCCTGCAGCTACGCCGGACGAATGGGCGCTACGCGCTCGTGACGATGTGCATCGGCGTCGGTCAGGGGATCGCGACGGTCTTGGAGCGCGCGGCGGCCTGACGTCCGCGCGCCGCCGTCAGCCGCCGGAAGGCCACGATGGCGACCGTGAGCGCGACCAGCCAGACGAGAGCCGTGAGCACGGGCTGCGCGAAGTCGGTGCCGGCGAGCAGACCGTGCGCGAACGCCAGGATGAACGCGACGTACGAGAGGCGGTGGATCGCGAGCCAGCCCCGCTGGGTCAGCGACGAGCGCAGCCACGTCGAGACGAGCACCACGACGATGAGCTGCAGGCTGATCGTTCCGAGGCCGATGGCGAACGAGCCGTAGGACACGAGGAACGGGACCAGCAGGTCGGCCAGCCCGATCTTCGCGTACGGGTCGAGCATGAGCGCGATCACGTGGGCGATCGCGAGTGGCAGCCAGAGGACGCTCGTGAGATCGTGCACCGCGCGGACGGCGCGGTTGTGCGACAGCCACGCGAGCGCGCCCGAACGAAGGGCCATGCCCGAGACGACCGAGAGGACGAGCGCGACGAGCGCGGCCGTGCCCGTCGAGCGGGCGACGATCCAGATGAGGTCGGTCGCCGTCATCGCGTCAGCTGCGGTGGGTGCTGGTGACCGCGCGCGACGTCGTCGTGGTGGTCACGGTGCCGGAGAGCCGCAGCCGGCCGGTCGACGACGACGTGGTCGCGGGCGCCGGCGTTGCCGTCGCCGCGGCGGCGGGCTGGAGCGGGGCGGCGGTGTTGTGCAGGTGCCCCCCGGCGTACACGGTCATGCCGGCCAGGCTGAGCATCGTGATCCCGGCGGCGAGGCCCCGGAGGGCGTTCACCGAGCTGATCAGCGGGGAGGGCGTGCGCCGGGCCATGGGAGCAGTCCACCATGCCCGACCCGTCCGCGCATGAATCCCCGCTAAGAGACGCCCCGGACCGGCTAGTCGATCTCGCCGGCCGCGTGGCGCACGGCCGTCGCCAGCAGGTCCCGGGCGATGACATCGCGCATCGTGGAAATGTCGGGCGCGAGGACCCGGTCCGCCTCGAGCTTCGGCACGTGCTCCCGGACCACCCGCCGGGCCGCCTCGACGGCGGCGGAGCTGGTCAGCCCGAGCAGGTCGAGGCCCTGCGCGGCGCACAGCGACTCGATCGCGAGCACGTTCCGGGTGTTCGTGACGACCGCGGCGAGCTTGTGGGCCGCGTGGACCCCCATGCTGACGTGGTCCTCCATGTCGGCGGAGGTCGGGATCGATTCGACCGACGCGGGCATCGCGCGGAGGCGGTTCTCGGCGACGAGGGCGGCGGCGGTGTACTGCGCCACCATGAAGCCTGAGTTCCGTCCGGCGTCCGGCGAGAGGAACGCCGGGAGGCCGCTGGTGTGCCCGTTCGTCATGCGGTCGATGCGGCTCTCGCTGATGTCCGCGAGCTCCGCGACGGCGATGGTCGCGAGGTCCAGCGCGATCGCGACGGGCTGGCCGTGGAAGTTGCCGCCGCTCACGATGCGCTTCTCTTCGGCGAAGACCAGCGGGTTGTCGGTCACGCTGTTGATCTCGGTCTCGAGCACGCGGCGCGTGTACGCCAGCGCGTCGCGCGACGCCCCGTGCACCTGCGGCATGCAGCGGATCGAGTAGGGGTCCTGCACGCGCGGGTCGCCGACCTTGTGCGAGGCGATGATCGGGCTCCCGTGCACCAGCCGGCGCAGGTTCGCCGCGACGATCACCTGTCCCGGGTGC
>JAXDLF010000024.1:0-39239 GCA_034666765.1 Chloroflexota bacterium | reverse complement strand
CGCTACCTCCCGATGCTCATGACCGCGGCGGGGACGATCCGCCCGGCCACGGTCCTCGTCCTCGGCGCCGGCGTCGCCGGCCTCCAGGCCATCGCGACGGCGCGGCGGCTCGGCGCGGTCGTCGAGGCGTTCGACACCCGGCCGGTCGTCAAGGAGCAGGTGCAGAGCCTCGGCGCGAAGTTCCTCGAGATCGACCTCGGCGAGCAGGGCGAGGGGACCGGGGGCTACGCGAAGGAGCTCACCGAGGACGCCCACCGCAAGGAGCAGGAGCTCGTCGGCGCGCACGTCAAGGACGCCGACGTCGTCATCACGACGGCGCTCGTACCGGGCCGGCGCGCGCCGATCCTCGTGACCGCCGGCATGGTCAAGGCGATGAAGCCCGGCTCGGTCGTCGTCGATCTCGCCGCGGAGATGGGCGGCAACTGCGAGCTCACCTCACCCGGCGAGACCGTCGTCCGCGAGGGCGTGACGATCCACGGCGAGGTGAACTGGCCGAGCACGGTCTCGATCCACGCGAGCCAGCTGTACGCGCGCAACGTCGGCGCCCTGCTCGGGCTGCTGGTGAAGGACGGCGCGCTGAACCTCGACCTCGAGGACGAGATCATCAAGGGCGCGCTCATCACGCATCAGGGCGAGGTCGTGCACGCCGCGACCAGGGCCGCGCTGGAGAAGGCATGAGCACCGAAGCCATCGTCGGCCTGTACGTGTTCATCCTCGCGATCTTCGTCGGCTTCGAGGTCATCTCGAAGGTCCCGTCGACGCTGCACACGCCGCTCATGTCCGGCGCGAACGCGATCCACGGGATCATCGTCATCGGCGCGATGCTCGTGTCCGCGGCGGTCGGCGGTCCGGGGGGTCTCGTGCTCGGCTTCCTGGCGGTCGTCCTGGGCGCGGCGAACGTCGTCGGCGGCTTCGTGGTGACCGACCGGATGCTCGCGATGTTCAAGCAGAAGCCCGGGCAGAGGAAATAATGGACCTCCGGTCCCTCATCCCGCTCACCTACCTCATCGCCGCGATCACCTTCATCCTCGGCCTGAAGGGCCTCTCCGGCCCGAAGACGGCGGTGAACGGGAACCGCATCGCCGCCGCGGGCATGCTCCTCGCGGTCGCGGCGACGTTCTTCGACATCGAGTTCCAGAGCTACGGGACGACCGGCCTGATCGTGACCGTCGCCGGCCTCCTCGTCGGCGGAGCCGCGGGCTTCGTCGGCGCGCGGCTCGTGAAGATGACCGCGATGCCGCAGATGATCGCGCTGTTCAACGGCGCCGGCGGCGGCGCGGCCGCGCTCGTGTCGATCCTCGAGCTGACGCGCGCCCTCGACGGCGCCGGCGTCACCGCCGGCGAGACGATCAGCTCGATGCTCGGACTGATGATCGGCGCCGTCTCGTTCTCGGGCAGCGCGGTCGCGTTCGGCAAGCTCCAGGGCCTCATCACCCCGAAGGCCTTCAAGTACGGCGGCCAGCAGATCGTCACGAGCGTGCTGTTCGGCGGGATGATCGTGCTCTCGCTCCTGCTCACGGCGTCGGTCGCCGGGATGGTCGTCGTGCCGCAGCTCGCGGTCATGGCCGGCGTCGCCGTGCTCGCGCTCCTATTCGGGATCGCGCTCGTGATGCCGATCGGCGGCGCGGACATGCCGGTGGTGATCTCGCTGCTGAACGCGTTCACCGGTCTCGCGGTGGCGGCCGCCGGCTTCGTGCTCGGTAACCAGCTCCTGATCGTCGCTGGAACGCTCGTCGGCGCGTCGGGCACGATCCTCACCCGCCTCATGTCGAAGGCGATGAACCGGTCCATCGCGAACGTGCTGTTCGGTGCGTTCGGCGCGGCCCCCGCGGGCGGCGAGGCGACCGGCGGCGCGATGCGTGCGGACGACGGGCGGACGGTCCGCGAGACCACGGCGGAGGACGCCGCGACGCTCCTCGCGTACGCACGCAACGTCATCGTCGTCCCGGGCTACGGCCTCGCCGTCGCGCAGGCCCAGCACAATGTCCGCGAGCTCGCCGACCTGCTCGAGTCGCGCGGCGTGAACGTCGTGTACGCCATCCATCCGGTCGCGGGGCGGATGCCGGGCCACATGAACGTGCTGCTCGCCGAGGCGAACGTGCCGTACGAGAAGCTCATGGACATGGACGCGGTGAACCCGGAATTCCCGCGGGCGGACGTCGCTCTCGTCATCGGCGCGAACGACGTCACCAACCCCGCCGCGCGCAGCACGAAGGGCAGCCCGATCTACGGCATGCCGATCCTCGACGTGGACAAGGCCCAGCAGATCATCGTGATCAAGCGGAGCATGAAGCCCGGCTTCGCCGGCATCGACAACGACCTGTACCTCGACCCGAAGACCCAGATGCTGTTCGGCGACGCCAAGGAGGCGGTCGCGAAGCTCGTCGCCGGAGTGAAGGCCTCCTAGGCCGAGGGCCCCGGCGCGGGACTTTTCGGCTGCACGATCCCGAGGACGTTCCGGCTCGGATCGACGATCCAGGCGGCCCAGGCGAAGCCCATGTCGGCGATCCCGCCCTCGGTCTTCGGATCGGGCAGGTCGTATTCCTGGATCGGCACCCCGCGGGCGCGAAGGTCGGCCAGCTCGGCCACCAGATCGGGCACGCGCCAGGCGAGCTGGGTCTGCGTGTCGGCCGTCCCCGTCGTGCTGCGGGTGACCGTGAGCAGCGACCCGCCGCCGCAGCGGAACATGATCCGCTCCTCGTCCTCGCGCAGGATGTCGAGTCCGAGGGTGTCGTGGTAGAACGCCCGGCTCGCCACCAGGTCCGTCGACAAGAGGATCGGGAACACCAGGTCATCGCCGAGCATCGGTAGCCTCCCACGCGTCGATGAGCGCCGGCATCGTACGTCCGCCGATCTAGCGCGCGTTCGCGCCGGCGATCCAGCTCCGCGCGAGGGCCTGGTGCTCCGCCCAGGCGGCCCACACCGCGCCGGCCCACCGCCGCACGACGGCGTGGCGCTCCTCGGGCGCGGCCGCGATCACGTCGTCGATCGTCACGTCACCGCGCCGAACCGGCACCGCGGGCTTCGGCAGCTCGTGGGTGCCCCCGAGCCACCGCTGCACCGCGCGCAGCAACGCCGGATCGCCGCCGCGCTCGACGCCGATGCAGACGCCGGTCAGGTGCGCCGCCAGCGATCGGGTCGAGCGGATGTACGCGTCGTGCTGCACGGCGTAGCAGTCGACGATGAGCCGCCAGTCCGACGCGAGCTCCGAATCGTCGAACCGCTCCATGCCGAGTGCGTGGAACCGCACGTCGCACGCCTCGCTCGTCGCGACGCCGCCCCCGCCGCATTCGGGACATGGCACGGCCGCGCCTAGGCCGGGACGAGCGCGCGGGCGCCGAGCTCGCGGACGACGTCGGTGATGAGGTCGACGTCCGCCGCGGTGGTGCGCCAGTTCACGATGGCCGGCCGGAAGGCGACCTTTCCGCCATAGCGCGTCGTACCCACGTACACCCGGCCATCCTCGAGAATGGCCTTCCCGATCCGCGTGTTCAGTCCGTCGAGGTCGGCCTCGGCGACGCCGGCCGGGCGGAAGCGGAAGCAGACGATGTTCAGGCGCACGTCGGCCAGGCGCTCCAGATCCGGTGCGTCGTCGACCCGCAGCGCGAGCCGTCGGGCGAGCGCCAGGTGCCGCTCGACCATCGACCGGTAGCCCTCGCGTCCGTACGCGCGCAGGGTCGCCCACACCGCGAGACCGCGAGCGCGGCGCGACGCTTCGGGGCCCAGATAGCCGAAGCTCGCGTGGTCCCCGGGGACCGGTAGGTACGCGCCGCTCAGCGCGAACGCTCCGGCAAGGAGGCGCAAGTCGCGGACGAACGCGAAGCCGGAGTCGTAGGGAACGTTGAGCCACTTGTGACCGTCGGAGGTGACGGAATCGGCGCGCTCGATCCCATCGCCCGGCTCGACCGCGGCCGGCGTGACGCGCACGAAGAGGCCGAACGCGCCGTCGACGTGGAGCCACGCGCCGTACGTGGCAGCGAGGTCGGCCATGGCGTTGATCGGATCGAAGTCGCCCGCGTTCACTTCGCCGGCGTTCGCGACGAGGATCGCCGGCGCGCCGCGGAGCTCGCGCAACGCCGCCTCGAGCGCGCCCAGGTCGAGCCGGCCGATGTCGTCGAGCGCGAAGCGCCGCACCGACTCGCGGCCGATGCCGAGCATCGCGAGGGCCTTCGTCGCCGACGAGTGGATGTACCCGCTCGAGAGCACCGGGACCGCGGGTAGTCCACCGAAGCCACGCGCGTCGACGTCCACGCCGTGACGCTCGGCCCACCACCGCCGTCCCGCCGCGAGTCCGGTGAAGTTCGCCATCGTCGCGCCCGTCGTCAGGACACCGCCCCACGCCGGCGGCAGCGCGAAGAGGTCCTTGAGCCACTCGATGGCGAGCTCCTCGAGTCGCGTGCCGAGCGGGGACGACTCCCAGGCGAACGCGTTCTGGTCGTACGCCGACGTGAGCCAATCGGCCGCGAGCGCCGCCGGTGTGCCGCCACCGACGACCCAGTGGAAGAACCGCGGCCCCGACGACCGCAGCGCCGCCGGATGCGCGGCCGCCAGCTCGCGGATCGCCGCGAGCGTCCCGGCACCCCGCTCCGGCAGCGAGCCGCCGAGGGCCTCGGCCAGGCGGAAGGTCGCCTCGCCCCCGACGCGATCGGTGTCGAGCGTCGAGAGGTACGTCTCGGCCTCGCGCAGCGCGAGGCGCAGCGCGTCGACGACGAGCCCGCGCTCGTCCCGCGGGTCGCTAGTAGCCGACGTACACCACCCGGAGCTCGGTGAAGAAGTCGAACGCCGCGGTCCCGCACTCGCGGTCGCCGAACCCGGAGTCCTTCACCCCGCCGAACGGCACGTGGGCCTCGCCGCCCAAGGTCGGGAGGTTCACGTGCAGCATCCCGGCCTCCGACGCCTCGGCGTAGCGGAACGCCGAGTGCAGATCCTTCGTGTAGATGGACGACGACAGCCCGTAGCCGACGGCGTTCGCCATCGCGAGCGCGGACTCGAGGTCGTCCGCCGGGATCACGCTCACGACCGGGCCGAAGATCTCGTCCTGCGCGACGCTCATCCGCGGATCGACCTCGGTGAAGATGGTCGGCGCGACGAAGTAGCCGCCATCGATGCCGGCATCCGTACCGTCGCGCAGGAGCGTCGCCCCCTCGCGCTTCCCGTCCGCGATCTTCGCCCGCACTTTCCGCAGCTGCGAGGCGTCGACCAGCGGCCCCATCTTCACGCCCTCGCCGAGGCCGTCGCCGGGCATCCACGAGTCGGCCTTCGAGCCGAGCAGCCGCACGAAGTCCGCGAGCAGCGGCTTCGCGACGACCGCGCGGCTCGTCGCGGTGCAGCGCTGGCCCGTGGCGCCGAACGCGCCCGAGGCCACGCTCTCGGCGGCCTTCTCGAGGTCCGCGTCGGCCAGGACGATGACCGCGTTCTTCCCGCCCATCTCCAGCTGCACCCTGCACAGGCGCTGCGCCGCGCGCGCGTAGAGCGCGCGGCCGACGGCCGACGAGCCGGTGAACGAGATGGCCTT
Source organism: Chloroflexota bacterium (assembly GCA_034666765.1). Taxonomy (GTDB): domain Bacteria; phylum Chloroflexota; class Limnocylindria; order P2-11E; family P2-11E; genus UBA4735. Next base: position 33,724 of record JAXDLF010000024.1, on the reverse strand, counting down.
GATGCGCTCGTCGTCCACGAGCGCGCCGGCCAGTGCCTCGCCCGAGCCGAGGATGAGATTGAGGACGCCGTCCGGCAGGCCCGCGTCGAGGAAGCACTGCACGACCTCGGTCGCGCACAGCGGCGTGAGCGACGCCGGCTTGAACACGACGGTGTTTCCCGAAACGAGGGCCGGGGCGATCTTCCATGCCGGGATCGCGATCGGGAAGTTCCACGGCGTCACGCAGGCGACGACGCCGAGCGGCTCCCGGGTCGTGTAGATGAGCGTGCCGCGCTGCGCCGACGGGATCGTCTCGCCGGCGAGTCGGGTGCCCTGACCGCCCGAGAACCGGACGTTCGCGATCGCGCGGTCGACCTCCGCGAGGGACTCCGCGAGGACCTTCCCCTCCTCCTGGGTCAGCAGGCGCGCAAGCTGATCGCGCCGCCGCTCCATGAGGTCCGCCGCCTTGCGCACGATGTCGCCGCGCTGCGGCGCGGGGGTCGCGCGCCACTCGGGGAACGCCTGCGCCGCCGCGTCGATCGCGTAGCGGACGTCGGCGGGCGTCGAGGCGGCCGCGTTGGCGAGGAGCTCGGTCGTTCGCGCGGGGTTGCGGTCCTCGACCGTCGCGTGCGACGACGACTCGACCCAGGCGCCGCCGATGTGATTGAGCGCGGGGCGCACCGCCACTACGGGGCTCCGATGTCGGCGTACATGTCCGGCCGGCGGTCGCGGTAGAACTGCCAGGTGTCGCGCACCTCGCGGACGAGATCCATGTCGAGGTCGGCGACGAGCAGCTGCTCGTCCGTGTCCGAGGCCTGCGCGACGATCTTCCCACGCGGATCGGCGAAGTACGAGGAGCCGTAGTACTCGTTCTTCCCGAACTCGCGCTCGACGCCGACGCGGTTGATCGTGCCGACCCAGTAGCCGTTGGCGATCGCGTGTGCGGTCTGCTCGATGAACCAGAGGTGCATCGAGAGGCCGCGCGAGGTCGCCGACGGGATGAACACGAGCTCCGCGCCGTGCAGGCCGAGCATCCGCGCCCCTTCGGGGAAGTGCCGGTCGTAGCAGATGTACACGCCCACCTTGCCGACGGCCGTGTCGAAGACCGGGTAGCCCATGTTGCCGGGACGGAAGTAGAACTTCTCCCAGAAGCCCGGCAGGTGCGGGATGTGGGTCTTTCGGTACTTGCCGAGGTATCTGCCGTCCGCGTCGATGACCGCGGCGGTGTTGTAGTAGATCCCGGGCTGCTCCTCTTCGTACATCGGAGCGATGATCACCATCGAGTGCTTCTTGGCGCGCTCCTGGAGGAGCTTCGTGGTCGGGCCGTCGGGGATGCGCTCGGTGTAGGCGTAGCCCTTGGTGTCCTCGACCTGGCAGAAGTACGGGCCGTAGAACAGCTCCTGCAGGCAGATGATCTGCGCGCCCTGCTTCGCGGCATCGTCGATGTGCTGCACGTGCCGCTCCACCATGGAGCTCTTGTCACCGGTCCACGCGGCCTGGACGAGCGCCGCTTTCACCTTGGCCATCTCTCACCGACCTCCGCTCAGGGTGCGAACGTTAGCGCAGCCGCTCCGCGAGGCCGATGAGCTCATCGGTGGAGAAGGCGCCGCCGACCTGGTACTGCATGCCGTCGGCGACCCAGGCGATCGCTCGCGGCTGGCTCGCCGCGGCGGTGTCGAAGACCGTGCCCGCGGCGCCGCGCACGATCACGTGGACGAGGTTGCCGCTCGTCGAGGGCATCGCGATCGCGCCGTGCAGCGCGTCGGGGTACTCGATGACGATCGCCAGGCGACCGTCCGCCAGGCGGTAGGTGTCGCGGAAGCCGTCGCTCATGGCCATGCTCGTGAGGCCGGTGACGCCGGAGAACTGGAGCCTGGTCTGCAGGGTCCCGACGTCCCGCGGAAGCTCGATGGCCTTGATCCCCGTCGCGGGGGCCGCGGCCTGGAGCACGCGCACCGGAGCGGGCGTGTACCGCAGGAAGGTCGATCCGAGGACGACGGCCAGGAGGAACCCTCCGGCGATGGGCAGCAGCCAGCGCGCCCGCCACGACGGACGGAGCTCGATCACACCGTCAAGGTCTTCGATCACACCGCCCTGCTCCACGAACGATGGTATGGCGCGGCACAATCGGCGGGTCCATGCGCGCAGCTCCACTCACCTGGCTGCTCGGCTTCTCCGATCCGACAACCGGGATCGGCTGGAACCCCCGCGCCGGCCGCGCGGCCCACTGGCGGCTCGGCCGGATGCGCGCGCTGCTGCAGCTCGCGGGCGAGCCGGACCGCGGCCTGCGCGTCGTGCTCGTCGCCGGCACGAAAGGCAAGGGCTCGACCGCCGCGTTCCTCGTGTCGATCCTCCACGCCGCCGGCATCCGCGCGGGCCTCTTCAGCTCGCCACACCTGCAGACCTTCCGCGAGCGCGTGCGCATCGACGGAGCGATGCTGAGCGACGCCGAGCTCGCTCGCGCCATCGACCGGACGCGCCCGCTCGTCGCGCGGCTCCGCCGCGACCATCCGGACGCCGGCGAGCCCACGGCGTTCGAGCTGACGCTGCTGCTCGGGATCCGCGCGTTCGCCGAACGAGGGTGCGCGGTCGCCGTCGTCGAAGTGGGGCTCGGTGGCCGCCTCGACGCGACGAACGCGCTCGATCCGGAGGTTTCGGTCATCACGTCCATCAGCTACGACCACACGGCCATCCTCGGGCGGACGCTCGGCGCGATCGCGACCGAGAAGGCGGGCATCGTCAGGCGTGGACGTCCGGCGCTCGTCGCCGTGCAACGGCCCGCGGCGGCGCGCGCGATCGAACGCGTCAGCCGGGCGAACGGCGCGGCGTACGGCGTCGTCCGGCCACTCGGCGTGCACGCCGATCTCGGGCTGGGCGGCGATCACCAGCGGCAGAACGCGGGTCTCGCCGCCGCCGCCGCCCGGGCTCTCGGGATCGGCGACCGCGCGATCGCCGACGGGCTCCGCACCGCGACATGGCCCGCGCGGTTCGAGCGCATCCGCGGCCGTCCCGCGATCGTCCTCGACGGGGCCCACAACGGTGCCTCCGCGGAAGCCCTCGCGCGCGCGCTCCGCCAGGAGCGCGGCGGCCGGCGGCTGGTCGTCGTCGTCGGGATCAACCGGGACAAGGACGCGCGCGCGGTCATCGGGCCGTTGGCGCGGCTCGCCTCCGCGGTGATCGCGACACGCTCGACGAGCCCGCGCGCCGCGGATCCCGCGGATGTCGCGCGCGCCGCGGCACGCGCCGCGCGCGCGCCCGTCACCACCGCGACCGGCGTGCCGGCCGCGCTCGCGGCCGCGCGCGCGGCGGCGGGTCCCGATGGCCTGGTGTGCGTGGCCGGATCGCTCGCCCTCGCCGCGGACGCGCGCACGGCCCTCGGTCTCCCGCCATCGGAGCGCTGGTGGTGATCCGCGCACTGGTCTTCGATTTCGACGGCCTGATCCTGGAGACGGAGATGCCCGCGTACCAGGCGTGGGTCGAGATCTATCGCGAGTTCGGCCACGAGCTGCCCAAAGACCTGTGGCTCGAGTACATCGGACGCGAAGGGAACTGGTTCGACGCGCTGGCGCATCTCGAGACGTTGATCGGGCCGCGGGAGGACCGGCAGGCGATCCAGGACCGGCGGGACCGGCGCAAGATGGACCTCCTCGCCGGGGTGCCGGAATCCGCCGGTCTCCGCGCGCTGCTCACCGAGGCGCGGTCGGGCGGGCTTCGCCTCGCGGTGTGCTCGAGCTCAACGCCGAAGTGGGTCCTCGGCCACCTCGAGCGCCTCGGCCTCCGATCGTTCTTCGATCACGTCCAGTGCCGCGACCATCCAGAGCTTCGGGCGAAACCTGCGCCGGATCTCTACCTCGCCGCCTGCGACGGCCTGGGCATCGACCCGGGGGACGCGATCGCCTTCGAGGACTCGCGTAACGGCATGCTCGCGGCGCAGGCGGCGGGCATGCGCTGCGTCGTGGTGCCGAACGAGCTCACCGTTGCCATGGACCTCACCGGCGCGGACCACCGCTTCGCGTCGCTCGCCGAGGTATCGCTCCAAATGCTGCTCGACGCGTCCTAGGATGCGGGCGTGGCCGCCACGACCCCCGCCGACACGAAGTTGGTCGCGCAACGGTTCCCGACGACGCCCCGAGCGAGCCGCGCGCGCCACATCCTGGGCTACTGGCGCCACCCGATCGCGCAAGCCCTGCTGAAAGCCTTCCTGACGGTCTTCGTGACGACGACGATCACGTTCTTCCTCATCCGCCTGATGCCCGGCAACCCGATCGACATCAAGATCGACGAGCTCACGAAGGACGGGGCCATGTCGTACGACGAGGCCCGCGCGCAGGCGGCGAGCCTCTTCAGCATCGATCTGGACAAGCCGGTCTTCGAGCAGTACCTGTCGTTCGTGGGGAATCTCGCCCACGGCAACATCGGCTATTCGTTCATCTCCCAGGGCACGCCGGTGATGGCCATCGTCCTGGCCGTGCTGCCATGGACGCTCTTCTCCGTGGGGACCGGATTGCTGCTCAGCTTCAGCATCGGCGTGTTCCTCGGCCTGTTCGCCGCCTACAACCGGAACACGAAGATCGACCACATCCTCTCCCTTGGCGGATCGATCATCAGCGCCGTGCCCAATTACTTCATCGCGCTCCTGATCGTGATCGTCCTCGGCGTCGAGCTGCGGTGGGTCCCGATCACGCAGATGCGCGGCGCGACGAGCCCCGGCATGCAGCCCGGGTTCACGCTCGCCTTCGTCGGTGACGTGCTGTTCCACGCGGCACTGCCGATCAGCGTGTTCTTCCTCGCGACGCTGGGTCACTGGATCCTCGGGATGAAGAGCGCGACCATCAACGCGCTCGAGGAGGACTACGTCAACGCCGCGCGCGCGCGCGGTCTCTCGGACGGCCGGATCATGACCGCGTACGTCGGACGCAATGCGGTGTTGCCACTGGTGACGCAGCTGGCGATCACCGCCGGGCTCGCCATCGGTGGATCGATCCTCATCGAGCAGTACTTCGTCTACCAGGGTGTGGGCCTTCGGCTGCAAGCCGCGGTCACCCAGCGCGACTACCCGGTGATGCAGGGCATCCTGCTGATGGTCACGCTGTCGGTGGTCATCGCGAACCTCGCGGCGGACCTCCTCTACAGCAAGCTCGATCCGCGCATCGGGCGCGCGGGCGGGGCGACGGGCACATGACCGCCGCCGCACTGCCGCGTCGCGGTGACCGGACCCTGCCCCGCCCCCTCGAGAGCGCGATCGAGTTCCTGCGCCTGCTGTCCAAACGGCCGAGTGGCCTCATCGGCTTCATCGGGATCCTGTTCTTCCTGACCCTCGCGTTCGTCGCGCCGCTCTTCGTTCCCAATCAGGAGAGCGGCGACGTCACGCAGCTGTACGAAACGCCGTCGCTCCAGCACCTGCTCGGCACCGACAACGCCGGGCGGGATGTCCTCAACCAGATCGTCCAGGGCGGCAAGGAGATCATGAGCGTCGCCCTCATCACCGCGTTCCTGACGACCCTCGTGGCGACCGTCTTGGGCTCGATCTCCGCGCTCATCGGAGGTCGCTTCGACGCCGCGCTCGTCGCGATCGCCGACATCCTGCTCACGGTGCCGCCGCTCATCGTTCTCATCGTCATCTCCGCGCTCGCGCGGCCGACGAACTTCCTGGCCCTCGCGCTGGTGCTGTCGCTGCTCGGCTGGGCCGGCCTGATGCGGCAGGTGCGCGCGCAGGTACTGACGCTGAAGGAACGCGACTACGTCGAGGCGGCCCGGTCCCTCGATCTCGGCCTCATCCACATCGTGTTCCGAGAGATCCTGCCGAACATGCGCAGCTACATCGTGATCCACTTCGTGCTGGCCATGACCGGCGCGATCTACGCGCAGGTCGCGCTCATCATCCTCGGCCTGGTCCCCTTCTCCGGGAAGAACTGGGCGCTGATGCTGTACTTCGCGCAGACCCAGGGCGCGTTCTACTTCAAAGACGCATTCTGGTTCGTGTTCAGCCCGATCCTCGCGATCATCCTGCTGCAGCTGTCGCTCGTGCTGTTCGTGAACGCGCTCGAGGACATCTTCAACCCCCGCCTGCGCTCGTCATGACCCCGATCCTGTCGGTCCGGGATCTCTCGATCGACTACCGCACCCGCCGCGGGCCGGTGCACGCGGTCCGTGACGTGTCGTTCGACATCGCCAAGGGCGAGACCGTCGCGATCATCGGCGAGAGCGGCTCGGGAAAGACGACTCTCGCGGTCAGCCTCATCCGGCTGTCCCCGCGCTCGGCGAAGATCGTCAAGGGCCGGATCCTGTACACGAACGACCGGGAGACCGTCGACATTCGGACGCTTCCCGACGACGAGCTGCGGCAGTACCGGTGGAGCGAGTGCGCGATGGTCTTCCAGGCGGCGCTCAACTCCTTCAATCCGGTCATCAACATCTGGGAACAGTTCGCCGACACCGCGCGCGCGCATGGGCTCAAGGACTCGAAGAAGATCCACGCGCGGGCGCAGGAGCTTCTGGACCTCGTACATCTGGACCCGAAGCGCGTGCTCACGGCGTATCCGCACGAGCTCTCCGGTGGCATGAAGCAGCGCGTGCTCATCGCGCTCAGCCTGATGCTCGAGCCACAGCTGATCATCCTCGACGAACCGACGACGGCGCTCGACATCCTCACCCAGCGCTCGATCATCGATCTGCTCGGCACTTTGAGGAAGCGGCTCGGGTTCTCGATGATCTTCATCTCCCACGACCTCTCGATCGCGGCGGAGCTGGCCGACCGGATGATCACGATGTACGCGGGCACGGTCGTCGAGCGCGCGTCGGTGACCGATCTCTTCTATCGCCCGCGCCATCCGTACTCGGTCGGACTCCTGCGGGCGGTCCCGCGGGTGTCGGGCGCGATGGGCGCCGTCGCGTCGATCCCCGGCTCACCACCCGACCTCATCCGGCTGCCGCCGGGCTGCACGTACGCGCCGCGGTGCCCGCTCGCCATCCCGGCCTGCTCCGAGCGCGAGCCCGACCTGTTGCCGGTCGACATGCCGGATCACGACGCGCGCTGCATCCTTTGGAAGACGGTCGCGGAGCAGGTCGGAAACGCCGAGGTCGCGGTCGCCGAGAAGATCGCCACCGCATGAGCGTCGTCGACACGACCGTCGTCGGCCGGCCGCTCATCGAGCTGGATGGCGTCAGCCGGTCGTTCAAGGTCCCGGGCGGCGTCATCACCGCTGTCGACAGCGTGTCGCTCGCGATCGGCGCGGGCGAAGCCCTCTGCATCGTCGGGGAAAGTGGCTGCGGGAAGACCACGACGGGACGCATGCTCGCCGGCATCCTGCGACCGACCGGCGGGCGCCTCATCTACGAAGGCCAGGACGTGTGGGCCAAGAGAGGGACGGATCTCTCGGCCTTCCGCCGGGCCGTGCAGCTCGTGCATCAGGACCCGTACGCGTCCCTCAATCCGACCCGCACCATCTTCCAGACGCTCTCGGCGCCGATCTACCGGCACAAGAAGGCCAAGGGCAACCGCGACGCGGTGAATCGCGTCCGCCACCTGCTGCAGGTCGTCGGCCTGACGCCGCCGGACGACTTCCTCGGCAAGTACCCGCATCAGCTCTCGGGCGGTCAGCGGCAGCGCGTCGCGATCGCGCGCGCGCTCACCGTCGATCCGCGGCTCATCGTCGCGGACGAGGCGGTGTCGATGGTCGACGTATCGATCCGCATCTCACTGTTGAATCTGCTCCTCGGGCTGCGAAACGAGATGGGCGTGAGCATCGTGCTCATCACCCATGACCTGGCGGTCGCGCGCTACTTCGCGCGGGAAGGCCGCATCGGCGTGATGTACCTCGGGCGGATGGTCGAGCTCGCACGCAGCGAAGCGCTCGTATCCGACCCGGCGCATCCGTACTCGGCGGCGCTGATCGCCGCGATCCCCGAAGCGGACCCGAATATCACCCGCTCGAAGGACCGGGTGATGCTGAAAACGGCCGAGGTGCCGAGCCTGCTCGCGCTGCCGCCCGGCTGCACGTTCCACCCGCGCTGCCCGCTGGCCGAGGAGGGTCTCTGCGACGTCCTCGTCCCGGCGCTGCTGCCGCTGCCGGGAGGCAGCCCCCGGGAAGTCGCCTGCCACGTTGCCATCCGCGAGCGCCAGCCGGCCGCGGAGCTGCTTGCGTAGGTGGACCCGCAGATCCTGCGCGCGGGATTCCGCATCGCCGTGCTCGTCGCTGGTGTCGCGCTGTTACTTCTCATCTTCGAGCCCCGGGATTCCGCGGAGTTCGTCGTGAGCGCCATGGCCCTGGTGATTGGTCTGACCTTCATGGCGCTCGTCGCTGTACTGGTTTGGTATTCGACACCGAAGATACCCCGAGAGCACAATGCGACGGTCCAGCGAAGGAGGAAGGAACAATGAGCGACCAGCGATATCGCGTTGACCGGCGCCGGTTCCTGCGTGATTCCGCGCTCGTCAGCATCGGCATTGTCGCCGCTGCGTGCGCGCCCGGCACCACGACCCCAGGTGCGAGCGCCGGCGGCGGAACGGCGAAGAAGGGTGGCGAGTTCCACGCCGCATGGCCGTGGGATCTGCCGCCGAAGGGTCACTACAACTACCTCTCCGCCGGTTCGGTGATGAGCGGTAGCTACATCTTGGATCTGGTCATGCCGTCGCTCGGCGTCTACCGCTGGGCCGAGGGCAAGTGGGAGAACTGGCTCATGGAGTCAGCGACCCAGACCGGCGAGAACTACGAGGTCAAGCTCAAGCAGGGGCTCAAGTGGGACGACGGCAAGGAGTTCACCTCGGCCGACGTCGCATCGACCTACTGGGTCGGACGCTCCCAGAGCTTCGGCATCTGGACCTACGCCGACAAGCTCGAGACCCCGGACAAGTACACGGTGCGGTTCCACATCAACCGTCCGTCGGCGCTCGTGCCGCGTCTCGTGCTCCGCAACGGCATCCGTCCGGACTCGCAGTTCGGGACGTTCGCGAAGAGGCTCCAGGACCTCTACAACGCCGGCAAGACGACGGCATCCGATGAGGTGAAGGCCGTCGCCAAGGAGGTCGCTGACTTCCGTCCGACCACCGCGCCGTCCATCGGGCCTTACAAGATCGACACGTCGAGCGTCACAGCGGCACAGCTCACCATGACGAAGAACTCCGGTGGACTGTTCGCCGACAAGGTGAACTTCGACAAGATCGTCGTCTATCAAGGAGAGACCGACGCGGTGACCCCGCTCGTGCTCGCCGGCGACGTCGACTACGCGACCCACGGCTTCCCACTCGCGACCGACAAGGCGTTCGGCAGCAACGGACTGCGGGTCGTGCGCGGCCCGCTCTACACCGGACCGGCCATCTTCTTCAGCTGGACGGGTGCCCCCGAGTTCCAGGACAAGCGGCTCCGTCAGGCCGTCGCCATGGCCATCAACAAGGCCGAGAGCGCGACGATCACGTACGGCCAGTCGGCCAAGGCCCAGAAGTTCATGGCCGGCGTCAGCGACAACATCGTCCCGCTCTGGGTGAGCGCGGCGGACCAGGCGAAGCTCAAGTCGTACGACTACGACCTCGCCGCTGCCGCGAAGCTCATGACGGACGCGGGCTACGCGAAGGGCGGCGACGGCATCTACGCCAAGGGCGGCAAGGCCCTCGCGTACGAGCTGTACTTCCCGAGCGACTTCGCGGACTGGACGAGCGCCGCGAACCACGCGAGCGACTCGCTCAACAAGTTCGGCATCAAGATCACGCCGCGTGGCGCGATCCGTTCCACCCAGCTCGCCGACGTGAACGCCGGCAAGTTCCAGATCGCGATCATGGGCTGGGGCATCGCGAACCCGCATCCGCAGGGGTCGTTCATCCAGGACCTGCAGACGCACAACACGATCCCCGCAGGCGGCGGCATGGCGTACCCGCTCACGCAGGGAAGCACCGACTTCAGCGCGCTCATCAACTCGATGGGTGACGGCTTCGACACCGAGAAGCAGAAGCCGGCCGTGACCGCCGCGATCCTGGCGTACAACGACCTGCTGCCGAACATCCCGCTCTGGGAGCGCTACGGCAACAACCCGGTCAACGAGACCAAGCGCGTGGCACCGTGGCCGGCCGACAGCGACCCCGTCTACAAGAACGGCGGTGGCGACAGCTTCGTGTCGATCATGATCTACAACGGGACGCTGCACGCGATCTAGCGCGATGGTCCTCGAACGTGCGTGGAACGGGCGCCCCCCGGCGGGGCGCCCGTTCTTTTTGCGGGCCGTTCTCTTTGGGTAGGGTTTGCGCATGACGATCGTCGCCGATGCCCCCGAGCTGGCCGTGGTCCTCGGCGGCGGGCTCGCGCCGGACGGCCGGCCGCTGCCGTCCACGAGCGCCCGCGCCCACCGCGCCGCGCAACTCGCGCGGGAGCGCCCGGAGCTGGTGCTCATCAGCTCCGGCGATCGCCAGCTCGAGGCGGCCTCCGGGACGCCGAGCGAGGCCGCGCTCATGCGCGACCTCATCGTCGGCTGGGGTGTCGCTGCGGACCGGATCGCGATCGAGGACGAGTCCCGCGACACCATCGGCAACGCGGTGCTCACGGCCATCCGATACCTGACGGACATCGAGCCGCGCCCGCTCGCCGTCATCACGTCCCCATTCCATCTGGAGCGCGCGACCGAGACGTTCCGCCACGTCCTCGGCTATCCGTGGCAGATCGAGGCGGTGGCGGCAGACGAGACGAACGACGACATCGAGCGTGCCGCACGCGAAACGCGCTACTTACAGGAGACCACGACGCTATTCGCCGGCGTCAAACCCGGGGACTACCGCACGATGGCCGCGCGGCTGCGCGAGCGCTGGCCGTACTACCGCGAGGTCACGCGCCTCGACCTCTGACGCAAGCGGCCACCGATAGCGTTGGCGATCACCTGCGGAGGATCGCCATGCCCGATGCCGTCGTCCTCGCCATCCATGCGGATCACGCCGAGGCCATCCTCGACGGAACGGCCCGGTTCGAGCACCGCACCGTCCCCCCGAAGCGCTTGCCGGCCCGGGCGTACCTCGCGGTCGTCGAGGCCCGGGCGATCGTGGGCGAATGCGAGCTCGGCACGCCGACACGCCGCTCGGCGCGGGGCTGGGCCCTTCCGATCACGAAGCCGCGGCGCTATCGCGCGCCGCGGGGGCTGAGCGAGTTCGGCCTCGTGAAGATCCCGCGCTCGTTCCGCTACGTCGAGGGCTAGTTCGCCGGCCGCCAGGCGAAGGAGACGTGGACGATCCGATCGCCTTCGGTCTCGAAGGTCCAGGTCGTGAAGTTCGCGAAATGGCCCGGTGACCGGGTGAGCCCGCGAAGGATGACGGTGTTGCCCTGCACGTCCTCCTCACGGACCCGCCGGATGAACGGCGGCGCCATGCGGATGAGCCGCTTCGCCGCGTCCCGTCCCTGCAGCTCGGTTTCGCCACCGGGCAGCACGACGGTGACGTCGTCGCTGCACACCGACCCGGCCTTGTCGGCATCCCCTGCCTCGAGCGCGGCCATGAACGTCTTGGCGGCTTCGAGCGGCGTCACCGGCTCATTCTCGCGCCGCCGCCGCGCGGGCACCGGTCTCGACCCATTCCGGGCGCATCCGCGCCCCGAACGACGCGATGGCCAGACCGACCGCGATGCCGGTCGCCGCCAGATCGGGATCGTCGCCCGGCCCGAGGGCGAGGGCCGCGTAGCGTTCGTCCCCGACCACGAGGTCGATGGTCGATCCTGACCGGCTGGCGACGAAGTCACGCCCGCCGAGGACATAGGGCAGGGCCCGGCCGGCCATCGCCGCTTCGGCCGAATCGCGGTCGCGCGGGGCGATGACGAACGGGCGGCGCTCCGGCGCGCCCGCGATCGCCGCCACGAGCTGCGCGTCGGACGCCCGGGCCACGGCGATCACGTCGGGCGTCGCGCCGTGCACCGGGTCCCGTGCATCGAACGCGTCGTCCAAGAGGAGCAGCACCCGTCGGCTGGCCTCCGCATGCGCGACGAACGCGAGCAGCGTCTCGGCTTCGCGGCGCGACAGCTCGCCGATCTCGGGGTGGGTCGCCGCGAGCTGATAGCCCATCGCGGCGACCGACGTGCCGGCGATCGCCAGCAGCGGGTCGTCGAGGGGATCGTCCGCCGCGGCCACGCTCGCGCCGGCCGCTTCGAGCACGCCGCGGGCGTACCGGGCCACGATCCCGGCGCCCTCGCCGCGAATGGTGCCGACGAGGTAGCGCACGTCGGGCCGGCCGATGGCTTCGAGATAGGCACGCGTCCGCGCGACGGTGCGGGCGTCGGGCGGCCGGTCAGGAAGGGTGCGGAGGAACTCGCGGACCAGCGGCGCATCCACCCGAGGCGGATTATTGCGATATGCGACGGGCCCTGGCGCCATACGCGATCGCCGCCGTGCTCGTGGTCGTCGTATCCGTCGCGGCGCTGGCGGCTGCGCTCGCGGCGGGCGGCCTGCTCGAGCAGTCGATCGTCGTGGAGGCCTCTCCCACCCCGACCGCGACGCGGGCCCCGCTCGAGCTGTCGCGCGCCGGGCGCATCGCCTACTGGCGGACCGATCCGACCAATGGACACCAGCTGTGGGTCTCCAACCTCGACGGGAGCCAGCGGCGGGCGATCGCGAAGACCGACGCGCTCAGCGACGTGATCGCGATGCGCTGGTCCCCCGATGGCGAGTCGCTCGCCTACCTGGACCGGGGCGGCCAATCCGTGGCCGTCCAGCGGCTCGACGGAGCGCGTGTCGATCTGCCCCTTCCACGGGCCGCCGCGGCCGGCACCGCACGACTCATCGACCTGGACTGGTCCACCGATAGCCGGTCCATCGCGGCGACGCAGCGCGACGCGCAGAGCCAGCGGACGGACGTGTTCGTCGCGCTCGCGGCCGGCGGCAGCTGGCGCAACGTGACGTCGCTGGGGAACGCGTTCCTCGCACAGTGGATCTCCGCGGACGAGCTGCTCGTCCAGACCCTCGCCGGGCTCATCGCCGTGCAGCGCGCGGACGGCTCGCGGCTCAGGCCGTTGACCGGCCAGGTCGCGACGTCGCCGTTCCTCGGCGACGACGGCCGGATCTACTACCTCGCCGGCCAGGTCGCGCCGGCGATCCGCGACGCGACCGTCCCGGTGATCAACGCCGGCCAAGCCCGCGTCTGGAGCATGACCGCCGACGGCGGGGACGTGCGACAGGAGACGACCCAGTTCTACGACGACGTGCGCCTCGTCGCGCGCTGGTCGAACGAGCGCTATCTGGTGCACCAGGGGGCCAGCACCGCGCTCGCGTTCCTCGCGGCCGGCTCGCCGCCGCTCGAGACGATCCCCGGAGTCATCGACCGCGTGGTGTTCTCGACCGACCGCCGGACGGCCATCGGCCTGACCGGTTCACGGATCTTCCGCTACGACACCGCGCGACCGGACCAGCCGGTCGTCCTCCTGAGCGACGTGACCCAGCCCGACGCCTGGTATCCGGAGACCTTCACGATCGCGCGCTCCACCCCCGCCCCGGCCCAGGCGCGTCCGGCGGCGAGATACACATTCGCGTTCGGCGGGCTCCTCTGGGCGACGGACGCCGCCGGCGAAGCCCACCTGCTGCGGCAGCTGCAGCCGGACGATGGCAGCATCCGGCGACTCAGCGGCATCGCGGTGCCGCAGTGGTCGCCGCGCGGCGACCGGATCCTCTATTTCGATGTGAGCCGCTTCCGCGGCGCGGTGTTCGTCACCGACCTCACCGGTACCGGCGGCGTCCTCAGCGATCAGGACGCCGCCGGCCCGTTCCCGGCGTGGTCACCCGACGGCAGCGTCGCCTACACGGACTTCATCGGCTCGTTCGACTCCGCCGGGTTCGGCGCGGACGGCGAGGTGCGGCTGGTGTCGCCGACCAACGGTGCGCGCGTCAGCACGTACAAGGCACGAGAGATCGCGTTCGGCGGCGGGAAGACCTTCCTGATCGACAACGGACGGCTGAACCTCCCGCTGCAGACGCGCACCGACCACTCGATCGTCGAGTCGACCCCGCTCGGCCCCAGAACCGTAGCGACCGCGGCCATGGTGTCCACCGAGACCCCGTTCACGACACTGCAAGGGCTTCAGCTCTCCATGCTCGGAGCGTCGGCCGATGGCGCGTTCCTCTCGGTGCGGATCAGCCCCACCACAGTGAATTTCGGCTTCGGCTTCTTCTTCGCGCTCGTTCGCGCGGCCGACGGCGGCGCGACGCTGCGAGTTCCAGGTCAGGACGTCGCGGACATCCGGTGGTCACCGACCGGCCATCTCGTCGGGATGACCCTGGGTAACATCCCCGTGGTGCGGGACGCGGGCACGGGGTCGATCGTCGCATCCGCGGGCAGCGGCCGGTTCGCGGGCTGGTCGCCCGACGGCACGTGGTTCTACGTGGCCCGTGAGACCGGCCTGTACGCGCAGCTGCTCACCGGTGGTGATCCGGTGCGGATCTCCGCGTTCGGGGTACCCGTCTCGACGACTACGCCCTGACCCGCTCCATGAACCGGCGGTAGGCGGCAAGGTGCTCGTCCGGCGAGCGGAACCCCGCGCGCATCGTGTTGAGCTCGAAGTCCGTCGCGCCCATCGCCCGGTACCGCTCGGCGGCGCGCGCGAGCTCGTCGTCGCTCATCTTCGCGCCGAGGCGGAGCTCGAGCCCCACGCGCTTCGGGTCCCGGCCGGCCTCCTTCACCCACTCCCAGAACTGCGCGGCCCGCGCCGCGCCCTCGTCCGTCGCGGCGAGGTGCGCGAAGAAGCCATCGGCGAGACGCGCCACGCGCCGGGTCGCGCGTTCGCTGTCGGCGCCCATCCAGAGCGGGATCGGACGCCGCACCGGGAGTGGATTGATCCCCGCGCGATCCACGTGATGCCAGGTCCCATCGAACGTCACGGTCGGCTCGGTCCAGAGGCGCCGCAGCAGCGCGATCTGCTCCTCGATCCGTTTTCCGCGGTCGGTGAAGCTCATGCCGAGTGCCTCGAACTCCACCCAGTTCCAGCCGACCCCGACCCCCAGCCGCAGCCGGCCGCCGGAGAGGACGTCGAGCGCCGCGGCCTGCTTCGCGACGAGCGCGGTCGGGCGCTGCGGAAGGATGAGCACACCGGTCGACAGCTCGAGCTTCGCGGTGATGGCCGCGGCGTATCCGAACAGGACCATGACCTCGTGGAACGGCGTGTCGATCGTGTATGGGCCGGACCATCCCGGCCGCGCGGGATCGGCGCCGAGGACGTGGTCGTACGCCACGAGGCCATCCAGGCCCAGCGACTCGACCTCGCGGATGAACCGCGCGATGACGGCCGGGTCGCTGCCGATCTCGGTCTGGGGGAAGATGGCGTGGAGCCGCACTGAGGTGAGTATCGAACAGTCGCTGCGAGGCGAGGCGGACGACGTGTACGGCTGGTCGAACGGGCCGAACGATCGGTATCCCCGGCACGAGCACGCGTACACGAAGATCCTCTACTGCGTGTCCGGCTCCATCGACTTCACCCTCGACGACCGGGTCATCCGTCTCGCGGCAGGCGAACGCATGGTGCTGCCGGCCGGAACTCCGCACGCCGCGGTCGTCGGTCCGGACGGTTGCGCATGCGTCGAAGGCAAGGCCCGGCGGCTCTAGACTGCCGCCGGATGACCCGTCCACTCGCGCCCCGGATGTCCCGGCTCGGCACGGAGACCGCGTTCGAGGTCCTGGCCAAAGCCCGCGCGCTCGAGGCGCAGGGACGCGACATCATCCACCTCGAGATCGGCGAGCCGGATTTCGACACGCCGCCGTCGGTCGTGCACGCCGGCCTCTCGGCGCTGCAGCGGGGCGAGACGCACTACACGGCGTCGGCCGGCATCCCGGAGCTCCGCCAGGCGATCGCGGATCACCTCAACCGCACTCGCCACCTGGCCGTGGACCCCGGTCAGGTCATCGTCACCCCGGGGGCCAAGCCGATCATGTTCTTCGCGATGCTCGCGCTGCTGGACGCGGGTGACGAGGCGATCTACCCGGACCCGGGCTTCCCGATCTACTCCTCGATGATCGCCTTCGCCGGCGCGAAAGGCGTCCCGCTGAAGCTGCGCGAGAAGGACGACTTCAATCCCGATCTCGACGAGCTGAAGACGCTCGTCACCGACCGCACGAGGCTCATCGTGCTGAACAGCCCGGAGAACCCGACCGGCGGCGTCCTCTCTCAGAGCGTCATCAAGGAGATCGCGCAGATCGCGCGGGCTCGGGATCTCTGGGTGCTCGCGGACGAGATCTACGCCGAGATCATGTACGAGGGCAGCCACCACTCGATCCTTCACGAGGACGGGATGGCCGAACGGACGATCCTCCTGGACGGCTTCAGCAAGACCTTCGCGATGACCGGATGGCGGCTCGGCTACGGGGTGTTCCCCTGGTCGCTCGTCGAACCGGTCACGAAGCTGGTCACCAATTCGGTGTCGTGCACCGCCGCGTTCACCCAGCGCGCCGGCGCGCTCGCGCTGACCACGCGTCCGCCGGAGGTCGCCGAGATGGTGAAGGCGTTCCGCGAGCGGCGCGACGCGGTGGTCACCGGCCTCAACAAGATCGACGGCATCAGCTGCCGCGAGCCGAAGGGCGCGTTCTACGTGTTCCCGAACATCACCGGCCTGGGCCTCGGAGATTCAGCGACGGTGCAGGAGCGGATCCTCCACGAGGCCGGCGTCGCGGTGCTCGCGGGCACGAACTTCGGCTCCGGCGGCGAGGGCTACCTGCGCCTGTCGTACGCGAACTCGCTCAAGAACCTCCAGTCCGCCGTGACGCGCATCGGCGAGTGGGCCCACGCGGCTCGGCAGGGCCGCGTCGCCGCGGCGGCCGGCAGCATCACCTCCTCCGACCGCTAGACCCCGACGCCGTCGAGGACGAGCTCGACGATGTCCGCCGCGAGCTGATCCGCGCTCCGGCCGCCGGGCCGGGCTTCGCGCCCGGTCCACGGGTCGATGAGATTCAGCAGCGCCTGCGCGGTGAACGCGCTGTCGATCGAGCGCAGCTCGCCGGTCCGCACGCCATCGTCGAGGATCTGCTGGACCGGTGAGAAGAAATGCCGGAAGAACGCGCTCCGGGTCTGGCTCAGCTGGTCGATGGTCAGCGGCACGCCGCCCTCGCGGACGAGCCGCGGGCCGCTGCAGCGCGCGCGGATCAGGTACCCGACCGCGGCCTCCAGGCGCTCGCGCGCGGACGCGGCCGCGCGGCTCGCGGTGCGAAGCCCGCCGCCGTGCTGCTCGAGGACGCTGCACACCATCTCGGTGAACAGCACGCTCTTGTCGGCGAAGTAGTAGTAGAGCGTCGGCTTGGTCACCGCGGCGTCGCGCGCGATGTCCTCGAGGGACGCGCCGCGCACTCCGTGCTCGCTCCACAGGCGATCGGCGGCCTGCAGCAGCCGCTCCCGGGTCGAGCTCCGCGAGGCCCGCGGGCCGCGCCGGGATCGGCTGTTTCCGGCCTGATCTGCCACGTCCTGGCCAGTATACCGACCGGTAGGTAGAGGCTGAGATTGAGGCTGCGTGCGGGTGTCGCCTTGTCGGCGACGCAACGGGCGCGTACCGACACCGCAAATGGGCTCGCCGGCCGGCCGCGAGTTGCGGAGTTCATGCGGATCCGTGCGTCCGCCGTTACCGAACTGCGGCGCGCCCGGAAGGCGGGTTGCTTCCGTGAGGGCATACACGCCCGGTCACCGGGCAGAAAGGCCAAGGGAGAGCAAGACATGCGCAAGGCTTCGATGCGCGGACTGGCGACCCGCGTGGCAGCGGGACTCATCGCGACGCTCGTGCTGTCCTTCTTCACGTTCTCGGCCGAGGCGGGTGCGTGGAGCGCGCCGACCCTTCGGGCGGTCTGCGCCCCGAGCGGCACCCAGCTCGGCTGGTCGATCACGTTGCCGCAGGAGAAGAACTTCAAGGTGGACATGGCCTTCAACAGCTCGTTCACCGGCGCGACGACGACCGACTTCGGGAGCGCGGGCACGCACGCGTTCACCACGGCTCGCGGCGGGACGACCCTGTGGGTCCGCTGGTCGAGCGACCACTCGGTGAAGACGCGCGCGTCCGCCAACACCACGCTGTGCAACGGCACGGGAACCGTGGCCGGGACGCAGTGCAGCGGCACGGCGACCATGACCAGTCACAGCGCGATCTCCGGCGCGACGCAGGGTGGCACCGCCACCGTGACGTTCACCCTGAGCAACGGCTGCACCGGCAAGGAGCTGAGCCTCGTCTCGTACACCGCTCCTGCGGCCACCTTCTCGACCGACACCGCGTCGAGCCAGGAGGTCTTCGACACGAAGACCGGCACCTTGACCAACGGGACGTTCACCTGGTCGGTCAAGGTCCCGAGCTGCTTCTTCCAGGTCGACTTCGTCCGGGGCGCGGTGATCACCCACCTCGGCCCTGCCGGCTCCAACAACTTCTACGGTGACCGGCTCATCGCCGGCGTGAACGGCGGCACGACGTCGTGCGTCACCACGACCGTCACCACCGGTACCACGAATACGAACACCAACCCCACGAACACGAACAACGCCGTTCTCGGGATCCAGACCCCGCCGACCAACGCCGTCGGCGCGGTCGTCCCGATCATCGAGCTCCCCGGTGGCTCGGCCCAGCTTCCCCCGACCACCGTCCAGGGTGCCCAGACCTCGCCGGTCGCGGGCGTGGCGAGCCTCCCGTCGACCAGCACCGACACCAGCACCCCGGCGATCCCGCTCGCCCTGCTCGGTCTCGCGATGATGGGCCTCGGCGGGGCGCTCCTCCGCCGCCGCGACACGCAGGTCTAGCCCCGCGTTCGCCCGAACGCCGAGCCTTGCGCAGGAGGGCCCCTTCGGGGGCTCTCCTGCTGTCCCTGGCCCACACTTAGCCGCGTGAGCGAAGCGGTCCAGTTCGGCCAGGAGCGGCGGCTGGTCACGGTCCTGTTCGCGGACTTCGTCGGGTTCACGACCCTCGCGGAGGAGCTCGACGCCGAGGTCCTGCAGGAGCTCGTCTCCGGGATCTTCGAGGATCTCGCCGAGCAGGCGATCACGTACGACGGAACGATCGAGAAGTTCATCGGGGACGCGATCTTCGTCATCTTCGGCGCGCCGATCGCGCATGAGGACGACCCCCAGCGGGCCCTCCGCACGGCGCTCGCGATGCACCGGGTCTTCGCCGAGCACGCCGTACGCGCGAAGAACGAGCGGGGCATCGAGCTGGGGCTCCGCATCGGTGTCCACACCGGCATGGTGGTCGCCGGCAACGTGCGCTCGGTCTCCGAGTACGGCGTGATGGGCGACACGGTGAACACGGCGTCCCGGCTCCAGGAGGCCGCGCCACCCGGCGAGACGTACGTCACGCAGGCGACCTTCCGGCTCACGAATCGCGAGTTCACCTTCCGCGAGGTGGGCCCGATCGAGATGAAGGGCAAGGAGAAGCCGGTCCTCGCGTACGCGCTCACCGGCGAGCGATCGGACATCCGGGTCGCCATCGAGCTCAACGCGCCGCTCGTCGGCCGCTGGATGGAGCTCTCCCGCCTCGACCTCGCGTATCAATCGGCGCGCATCGGGCGCACCGAGGTCGTCCTCATCGCGGGCGAGCCCGGGATCGGCAAGAGCCGGCTCGTCTCGGAGTTCATCGGCCTGGTCACCGCGGACGACGGTGCCGCGGCAAACGACGCGCCCCGGGTGCTGCGCTGGACGTTCTCTCGCGTGAACCAGCGGAGCTACGCCGGATTCATCGAGCCGCTCCTGGTCGAGCTCAAGATCGATCCCACCGCGCCCGACGCGCGCGATCGGCTGACCGCGCAGCTGTCCGAGCTCGGATTCACGAACCCCGCCGTGACGAGCCCGATCCTCGCGCAGTTCCTCCACCTGCCCGGCGCGGACGAGGCGACGAGCGAGTCCGACGAGTGGAAGCGCGGGATGTACCTGATCATCTTCGACATCCTCGGGGCCCTCGCCCGGACCCGGCCGCTCCTCTACGTGCTCGAGGATCTCCACTACGCGGACTCGGCCTCGCTCGACCTGCTGTGGTTCCTCGCGTCGCGCGGCGCGCGCGTCCCCCTCCTGATCCTGCTCGCCCAGCGGATCGGCGCCGGCGGCCAGCCGAAGCCGTCGCGCACGAACTTCACCCAGATGGTCCTCGAGCCGCTCACGGACGAGGAGGCCGCGCGGATCGTCGAATCGACGCTCGAGTGGGCGCCGGCCGAGCTCCGCGATCGCATCGTCGCCCGCGCCGGCGGCAACCCGTTCTTCATCGAGGAGTCGATCCGCGCGCTGGTGGACTCGGGCGCGATCGCGCGCGACGAGAAGGGCGACTGGGTGCTGCGCGAACGCGCCGCCGCGCTCGACGTGCCGGCCACGCTGCACGCCGTGGTCGCGGCGCGCATCGACCGGCTACCCCCGCTCGCGAAGGAGTGCATCCAGCTCGCGTCGGTCATCGGGCAGCGCTTCGGCGACCGGGTCCTGCGCGCCGCCGGCGGCGAGCGGCTCGCCGACGCGGTCGACATCCTCATCGCCGCGGACCTCGTGGTCGAGGGCGCGCCCGGCGAGCGCCGGGAGGGACGGTTCCGGTTCAAGCACGCGGTGACCCAGGAGGTCGCGTACAACACGCTCCTCGTCCGCCGGAGGACGGAGCTGCATCGCCGGGTCGCGCTCTCGATCGAGAACGTCCTGGCGAACGAGATCCGCGACTTCTACCCCGCCCTCGCTCATCACTACCTCCTCGGCGAGGTGCCGGACAAGGCGGCCGGGTACTCGTGGAAGGCCGCGCAGCGGGCGATGAGCATCCACGCCCATGTCGAGGCCGTGCGCTTCGCCGAGCAGGCCGTCGAGCTGTACGAGAAGCTCGGCGACGTCGACCATGCCGTCGAGGCGCTGTACCTCGTCGGGCGCATCCGCCGCTACAACGGCGAGGGCGACGCGGCTCTCGCGGCGTACGAGCGGGCCCGCATCCTCCTCGAGTCGAGGCCCGACCAGGACCGCTCCCAGATCGCGACCGTGTACGCGCACCTGGCCGAGCTCGCGACACGCTGGGACGCGAAGCATCCGGACCTCGAGGGCCTCATCGCCCGCGGACTCGATCTGGTCGGAGACGAGCCGTCGCCCGAGCGGGTCCGGCTGCTGGCGGCGCGCGCGTTCGCGCCGCGGAAGCTCGCGCGCGCCACCGATGGCGACTGGCAGGTGGCCCTGCGGACCGCCGAGGAGGCCCTCGAGATCGCGGAGGAGCTCGGGCTGCTGCGCGAGGTGTCCCTGTGCCTCGACGCCATCGGCTACGCGTATCGCTCGCTGGGCCGGTTCCGCGACGCGTACGCCGCGAACCAGCGCCGCATCCCGATCGCGCAGTCCCTCCAGGACAGTGACGAGCTCATCGACGCGCACAACATGGTCAGCGCGAGCGCCGTGGTCCTGGGCAATCTCGACGAGGCCATCGAGCACGCCCGCCTCGCGGGCGAGATCGCCCAGGCGACGGAGAAGCCGCGCCTGGGCGGCTACGCGCTCGTCCTCGGGGCGGGCGCGCGGCTCGTCAGCGGAGACTTCGGCGGCACGGTCGCCACCGTGAGCGGCTCGCCGGCGTTCGACCTCCCCCACGTCGACCCCAACTGGAAGTCACTGCTCGCGTTCGGCATGGCCGCGGCCGCCGCGCTCGAGAACGCGACCGAGGAGCAGCGGTTCCGTGACCGGCTCGCCGAGAGCGAACCGAGCCCAGCGGACGTCGCGTCGGCCGAGCTGCTCGCGGCGGTGTACGGCTGGCGCCAGAGCGAGAGCGCGTATCAGGCCGCACGGAGCGCGGGCGTGCCGAGCGGGATCCTCGACCGCACGATCTGGGGCCCGGTGATGGCCGTGGCCGCGGCACGCTGGGGCATCGAGGACGATTCGAACGACGAGCGCATCGCCTCGCTCATCGAGCGCACGGCGTACGCGCGCGGAAAGGCGCTGCTGACGCAGGGCCAGGGACTTCGCGCCCTGCGCCGCGGCGAGCACGTGATGGCGGAGAAGCTGTTCTTCGACACGATGCAGGCCTTCGCCACGCTGAATCTCGAGTACGAGCGCATGGTCGCGATGGCCGATCACGCCCGCGCCCTTGCCGCGCTTCGCCGGCTCGACGACGCCGCGGCCGAGCGCGCCGAGGTGCGGGCATACGCGGAGCGGTCGACAGCGAAGGCCTTGCTCGGGACCCTGGAGCCGATCCCCGCCGCGGTGTGACCTCAGCTAGAGGTAGCGGTCCATCAGCGGGGTCAGGTACTTCGTCAGCCAGTCCGCGGTCCGTTGCAGCGCATCGATGCGGTTCTCGGCGCGGGCGAAGCCGTGGCCCTCGTTCGCGTACTCGTGGTACTCGTGGGGCGCGCCGTTCGCCTTCAGTGCCTCGACGATCTGCAGCGCCTCGCTCTTCGGCACGCGCGGGTCGTTGGCACCCTGCAGCACGAGGAGCGCCGCGCGAATGTTCTTCGCGTGCGTGATCGGCGATCGATCGACGTACAGCTGGGGGTCCTTCGCGGCATCACCGAGCTCGCGGATGAGGTACTCCCGCAGGTCCCCGCGGGTCGTGTCGAACAGGTTCTTCCACGACACCACTCCGACGATCGAGACGCCCGCCGCGAACCGCTCGGGATGGCGCGCGAGCGCGTACAGGGTCATGAAGCCGCCGTAGCTGCCGCCGGTGATCCCGATGCGCTTCGGATCGGCGATGCCTTCCTTCACCAGCCAGTCCGCGCCGGCGATCACGTCGGCCAGGTCGCCCCCGCCCCAGTCGCGACGGTTCAGCTCCTGCCACTCGCGGCCATAGCCGGTCGAGCCGCGCACGTTGGGCGCGAGCACGACGAGGCCCCGGTTCGCGAGGAGCTGGGGCGTCGGATCCCACGACCGGAAGTGCTGGCCGGTCGGGCCGCCGTGGACGTAGAGCACCGCGCCCGGCGTGGCCGCGCGCACCGCCTCGGCGTGCGGGATGTAGAGCAGCGCGGGCACCTCGCGGCCGTCGGCGCCCCGGTAGCGCACGTGCGCCGGCTCGACGAGCACGCGCGGATCGATCTTGCCACCGAGCGAGTCGGTCAGCTGGCGCATCGTGACCTGATCGCCGTCGCGCACCCACACGTCGGCCGGCCGGCGCGCCGAGGTGAACGTCATCGCGATCGTCTCGCTGTCGGGCCCGACGCGCGGCCACTCGTACATCCCCGGGAGGTCGGCCACGGGCGTCGCCGCGCGTGAGACCGCGAAGACCCGGTGGACCGCGCGGCTCGCGTCCTTGTCCTGCAGGTACAGGACGCCACGGGCATCGGGCCGCCAGACCGGGCTCTGCTCGTCGAACGGGTTCTCGGTCAGGTACCGCAGACGTGTCGCCACCGTCCCGTCGAGATCGACGAGCGCGACCTCGCGCCGGCCGCGCGCGCTCGAGGTGAACGCGATGGTGCGTCCGTCGGGCGACCATCGCGCGAACTGCGAGTCGCCACTCCGGCCCTCGCGCGTGTCGAGCCGCACCGCCTCGCCACCGGCGGCCGGCATCAGGTACAGGTCCGCCTCGATCCGGGCGCCGGTCCGCCAGGATTCGAACAGGATCCACGTGCCGTCCGGCGAGAAGCGTGGCCGCGCGTCCTCGTAGCTGCCGTCGGTCAGCTCGGTGCGCGCGCCGGTCGCGGCGTCGATGCGCTGGACGCTGAAGCGCTTGCCGTGGATGTTCGCGACGCACGCGATGGACCGGCCGTCCGGCGACCAGGCGATATCCCGATGCATCGCGTCGTCATCGGAGGTGAGCTTGCGCTCGTGCTCGCCGTCGCGATCGACGAGCCAGATGGACATCCGCTCGTTGCCGGCGTCGTCGCGGGTGAACGCGATCTGCGATCCGTCGGGTGACCAGCGTGGCGACACGCTGCGGGTGTCCGACTCGGTGAGCTGGATGATCGTGTCGCCCGCGATCGGCGTCGAGTAGACCTCATACGCGCCGGTGCGGTTCCACGAGAACGCGACCTCGGACCCATCCGGTGAGAGGTCGATGCCGCCCCAGGCGAAGTCGACGCTCGGCAAGCCGCCGAGGAGCTCGGCATCGAGCCGCCGGAATCCGTCGCCGAGCGGCACCGGCCGGAAGCGCACCGGGGCCGCCACGAGATCCGCGGGCGGGTTCGCGACGGTGGTCGCGGGCGAGACCGTGCGCTCCGCCGTCCAATCCTCGGCGAAGCTGCGCGGCCGGACGCTCTGCTTCTCGCCGCGGCCGGCGGCGGCGTCCGCGGATGCCTCCTTCGCCGCGGCGGCCGTCCGCACCGGGCGCGGCGCGGTCTCGGTGCGGGCTCGCACCTGCTGGGCGACGACCAGCGTCTCGGTCCCCATCCCGGCCTCGCGCGCGGCGGTCTCGTCCGCGGGGACGATGAGCGGATTCGGCTTCATCTGGTCCTCGAGACGGCCCTTGTGCGCGCGGTCCCACGGCGCCTGCAGCAGGATGCCGAATCGTTTGTTCGGCTGCGGCAGCTCGCGCTGCAGCAGCAGGAGCGTGTCGCGGCCGGCGTTCCACATCGGCGGGCGCCGGGCCGAGAGGACCGAGGAGAACTGCAGCTTCAGGAGCGCGCGCGCCGCATCGCTCCCGAGATCGAGGTCGCCGCAGAACAGCACGCCCCCGGCCTTGCGGCCGAGCATGACCGTGGCGCCGTCGCCATCGTCACCGACGCGGATCACGCGGGCGTCCGGGCGGACCAGCTCGTCGGTCTTGAGCACGAGATCGGCGCCGCCCGGGATGGAGCTCGCGTCGTCCTCGTGTGCCGCGATCTGCACGCCGAGCGCGTCACGGTACCGGGCGGCGTCGGCCCCGCGCGCACCGTTCGTGATGAGCAGCACGGACGACGGGCCGGCGCCGCGGATGAGCCGGAGCGCGCGCTCGCTGAAGGCCGGGGCGTCGACGAGCAGGTTGCCGCGTGCGCCGTCGAAGACGATGTACTGGCGCTCGTCCTCGAGCGGCTCGTAGAGCTCGAAGATCCACGAGCGGAGCTGGTGCATGTCCATCAGGGACGGCCATCGTAAAGCGCCGGTAGGACGAGCGACCCGTTCACCCGGACGAGCGTCTTGCCCGCCTCGGCGCTCGCGATCGCGCGGCGCGCGAGGGCCTCGTCCCAGTCGAACAACCGGAGGAGCTGCTTCTCGGTGACGGCGCCGGCGAGCTCGAGCGTGCGCGTGACGAGCGACGCCGTGGCATCGGCCGACGAGAGCCGTTCCGCCGCCTTCACCGTCTCGGGGTAGCGACGGAGGAAGAGGTCGTACGTGTAGTTGTAGTCCTCGCGCCCCTCGCCGACGGCCCGCACCCGCGCCACGTACATCAGCCGCTGCACCTCGTCGATGGCCTTGCCGTAGGCCGCGCGCCCCTCCTTCGACGTGATGCCGAGCTCCGCGCGCATCCGCTTGGTTTGGGTCTCGCCGTTCTGCGCGAGAAAGTCGATGATCCGGCGCCCCACGTCCGACAGGCGGCCGGCGCGCACGTCGTCGGCGTGATCGTCGGGTTCGCCGGCCCGGCCGAACGTCGCGTAGAAGGTGGGCAGCAGCTTCAGCGAGACGAACGTCGGCTTCCGCGCGAGCAGCGTCCCGTAGTACAGCTTCTTCTCCTCGGCGAGCTCGTCCTTCCACCCCCACATCCAGCCCCACTTGCGGCCCTCGTCGCTGGTCGAGAGGTGATCGAAGCAGGCGGGGATCGGCGCGTCGCCGGTGCGCAGCGTGAACGCGAACGCGAAGCCGAGCGCGTCGATGAGCTTCACGAGCTGACCGGCGTTGCGGACGCGATGCGCGTTGCGCAGCTTCCGCTGATGCGAGGCGATGGACGTCTCGACGGCGGCCATCAGGAGAGGAAGAGGGCGACGAGCCCGGAGACGACGATGACCCGCATCGCCCGACCCGCCGAGCGCGCGAGGTTCGCGTACTCCCGCCGGGCCGGGCTCTGCGGCGGAAGGTCGTCGAAGTCCGTGGTCTGGGCGCGGAAGGCGCGGGCGACCGACGAGCTCCAGGCACTCGCGTAGAGCGTGGCGATGGCGAGCGCCACCAGGGCGAGCCAGCGGGCGATGAGGCGCGGGCCGATGTCCGCATCCTCGAACGCGCTGAATTTCAGGACGCTCGTCGCGGCGAGGACGAGCAGGGCGAGGCCGGCCAGCTGGTCGTAGCGGCGCGACGGCGCCGCCAGCACGATCGCCCCGCCCACGAGGACGGCCAGCGACAGGTGATAGAGGAACTGCAGCAGGTCGAAATAGAGCGTTTCCACGGGCTTTCCAGCGTACGTGAGGAATTTCCGACTCGCACCCTCGGTTATCCTGATGGCATGTCGAGCTCCTACCGCGACTACTTCTCCGAGCTGAAAAAGCGGGTCAAGGAAGCCACGCCCCAGGAGGTCCAGGCGCTCCTCGCGGCGGGCGACGTCCAGCTGGGCGACGTCCGCGAGAAGAACGAGTGGGATGAGGGCCATCTCCCCGGCGCGGCCTTCGTGCCCAAGAGCTACCTCGAGCAGTGGGCCGAGGACCGCCTCCCGCTCAAGGACAAGCCGACCATCCTCTATTGCGCGGGCGGGGTGCGCTCGGTGATGGCCGCCGACGCATTGGCGAAGCTCGGCTACACGAACGTGATCTCGATGTCCGGTGGGTTCAATCGCTGGAAGGACTCCGGGCTGCCGTGGACGAAGCCGGAGACGCTCGCCCCCGAGCAGGCCCAGCGGTACTCGCGCCACCTCCTGATCCCGGAGATCGGCGAGCGCGGGCAGCTGAAGCTGCTGCGCAGCAAGGTGCTCCTCATCGGCGCGGGCGGCCTCGGCTCGCCGGCGGCGCTCTACCTCGCGGCCGCCGGTGTCGGCACGCTCGGGATCGTCGACTCCGACGTCGTCGACGCGACCAACCTCCAGCGCCAGATCATCCACAGCACCGCGCGCATCGGACGCTCGAAGGTCGAGTCCGCGCGCGAGACGATCAACGCGCTCAACCCCGACGTGACGGTCGTGGGCTACGAGGAGCGTCTCACCGCCGCCAACATCGACCGGATCATCGCCGGCTACGACGTCATCGTGGACGGCGCGGACAACTTCCCGACCCGCTACCTGGTGAACGATGCCTCGGTGAAGCACCGCATCCCCGTGGTGCACGGCAGCATCTACCGCTTCGAGGGTCAGGTCACGGTGTTCAAGCCATTTGAAGGGCCGTGCTACCGCTGCCTGTTCCACCAGCCGCCGCCCCCGGAGCTCGCGCCGTCGTGCGCCGAGGCCGGCGTGCTCGGCGTGCTTCCCGGCATCGTCGGATCGATCCAGGCCAACGAGGCGATCAAGCTCCTCCTGGGCATCGGCGAGCCGCTCATCGGCCGGTACATGCTGTTCGACGCCCTCGACGAAACGTTCCGCGAGGTCAAGCTGCGCCGCGATCCGGCCTGCCCGGTGTGCGGCGAGCACCCCACGATCACCGAATACATCGACTACGAGGGCTTCTGCGCGTCACCGTCCGAGTGGCAGGCCGAGCACGCGGCATCGATCGGCGGAGTCGAACCAGCAGCCCGCTGAGTCCGTATCCTCAGGTGATGCGCCGGACGCTCGCGATCCTCGCGGTCTTCGCCATCGGCCTGGCCGGCTGCGCGCCCGACGCGCCGACGCTTCCCTCCGCGGGGGCCCAGAAGACCGGTGACTTCAAGCAGGCCAAGCTCGACCTCGCGTACTCGTTCCTGTCGGACGCCTCGGTGCACAACCCCACCTCGAAGCAGCTGCTGACCGGCGCGCTCGACGCCATGAAGAAGGCGGCCAAGACGAGCGGCGGCTCCGACGACGTGGCGACGCCGGACTTCACCACCGACACGGAGATGAACCTCGCCGACTTCAAGCGGTTCGCGGCCGCGGCCGGCGCGCTCGCGGCCAAGAACGCGCAGCTCTCGGCCGACCGCCTGGCCGAGACCGGCGTCGTCGGCATGATGCAGACCGACCCGGACTGCCACACCTACTACCTCGACGGCAAGGGTGGCGTGGTGCAGTCCCGGCCGGAGCAGGTGAAGGGGTCGGCCCCGCAGATCCCGGCCGGCGGCACGTTCCTGCAACAGCAGCCCGATCAGGCGGGCCTGCAGGCGAAGCTGCTGGATGGCGGCATCGCGTACGTCACCTGGCACGCGTTCGAGATCAACGGCACCTACCGCGTCACCGCCGCGGTCAAGGCCGTGCTGGACAAGGCCGTGGCCGCGGGGGCGAAGGCCTGGCTCTTCGACCTGCGCGCGAACGTGGGCGGCAACGGCGCCGACACCATGTGGAGCTGGTTCCTGAACGGCGAGAACACCCTCAAGGTGCAGGTGAAGAACGGGTTCGCCGGCAACCAGAGCGCGAACAAGGACCTCCGGCTCGGGCCCGCCTATCAGCTGCCGATCGCGATCATCCTGAACGACCGCGGCGGCTCGGCTCCCGAGGTCTTCGCCGCGGGGATGAAGGAGAACAAGCGCGCCACGATCGTGGGCGCGCGGTCGGCCGGCTGCCTCGGCGGGACGAGCTCCACGCCGCTGGGCAGCGACGGATCGCAGCTGTGGGTCGTGCAGGAGGAATACGTCGGCGCGGTGACCGGTACGAAGTACAACAACGTCGGCATCGAGCCGGACGTGCCGGCGGACGACGCCTCGGCGATCGCCGCGGCGTCGAAGATCCTCCTCGATAAGATTGCCGGCAAGTGATCACCGGAGTGCGGCTCGCGGCCATCGCGTTCTCGCTCTCGATCGTCGCGTGCAGCGCGACACCGGCGCCCGCGGCGTCGCCCTCGGGCCCCGAGAAGGTCGCGATCACCGACAAGACCGCCGGTGAGCTCGTGGCCGTGATGCAGGCCTGGCAGACCGCGCTCAGCAAGAAGGACCTCACGGGCTTCCAGGCGACGATCGATCTGACCCGCGCGGCGTTCCGCCGCTGCCAGTCGGAGACGTTCGACATCGCGTCCCGTCAGGGCTTCAACCAGTTCGACGTGAAGGTCGCGAAGGTCGAGCCGTACCTCGACAGCTACGCCCGCGCGTACGTCGGGGACGACACCACCGGCTACTCGCGGCTGTACTTCCGCCGGGAGGGCGGCAAGTGGATCCGCAGCGAGCCGCTGGACAGCGAGCTCGGCGGCGATCAGACCAAGACGATCAACGGGCTGCAGCTCAGCTACTACGGCATCGACAGCGACGTGATCGACACGTACGCCACGGCCGGGAGCGACACCCGCACGTTCCTGCTCCAGCAGGCCGAGGGGCACACCGCGACGGGCCAGGCGTTCGGGCTGCGGATCTTCCCCACGCGCGGCGCGGCCGGACCGACGGTCGGCTGCAGCGTCGCGGGCTTCCACCTCCCGAACACCCCGAACGACGTGTTCATCCGGCTGTTCAGCAACGCGCTCTCGTTCAAGCCCGGGCTCGCGTCGGTCACCGACTCGACCGCGAGCATCATCAAGCACGAGGGGCTGCACTGGCTGCAGGATCAGTTCATCCCCGGCATCAGCGCGCGGCTCCCGTTCTGGCTCGTCGAAGGCTGGCCGGACTTCGTCGGTCAATCGCGCAGCCAGGCGACGAAGAAGAACGTCATCTGCAACACGCCGACGCCGACCTACAAGCAGCTCGAGGACGGTGTGCTGCAGACCCCCGAGACGCCGCCCGAGCTGCCGGGGCAGTACTACGCGTTCGGTAACACGATGGTCGAGTACGCCTACAAGATCGGCGGCGGCGCGAAGGCGTATTGGGATCTCATGACCGTGTACAAGGCCGGCGTGGACGCGAAGGTCAATCTGCCGAAGGTCCTCGGCGTGACACCCGAGGCCTTCTACTCCGGCTGGATCGCCTGGGCGAAGCAGACCTACTGCTGAAATTGCACTAGCGGGCAAGGTAGCCCTGACGTAGCTGTCGTACGCATCGCGGTACAAGTACCCCCATCGCTGACCCACTTTTGGTACCTATGGGCGGTTGTCGGTGCGTCCACCCGCTGGGTATGGTCGACCCAGCATCCAGTGGGACAACGGGAGGGGACGCAGCAGGTGACCGTTTCCGTCGCACGCGTCGAAGTCTTGACCCCGGCGCCGACCCTCGCGGCCCAGCTCGGACTGGACGCATTCGGTCCGGTCCCCGACGTCATTGACCGGGCCCGGAACGGCGACCGGACCGCCTTCGCCGAGCTCTACGACACCCATGTGGACAGCGTCTACCGCTACCTCCTCTACCGGGTCCGTGAGCCCAGCGACGCCGAGGACCTCTGCAGCGAGGTGTTCACCCGCGCGTTCGCGAACATCCATCGCTACCGCTGGCAGGGCAAGTCATTCCTCGCCTGGCTGTACACGATCGCCCGCAACGCGGTCACCGACCGCCGCCGCCGGGAGCGGCCGACCGTCGAGATCGACAACGCGTTCGGGCTCGCCGAGGAC
This sequence comes from Chloroflexota bacterium, assembly GCA_034666765.1. Lineage (GTDB taxonomy): Bacteria > Chloroflexota > Limnocylindria > P2-11E > P2-11E > UBA4735. The sequence continues at coordinate 3,495 of JAXDLF010000024.1, read as the reverse complement.
GGCCCGACCGCGCACGAGCGCGCGGTCCACGGCGAGGCCGTCGACGCGTTGCGCGGCGCGGTGCGCCACCTCACGAGCGAGCAGCAGGAAGTGCTGGTCCTTCGATTCGTCGAGAACCGCTCCAGCCGCGAGGTCGCGAAGATCCTGGGCAAGAACGAGGGCGCGATCCGCGCGCTCCAATTCCGCGCCCTCGGCCGGCTGCGCAAGCTCATGCGTGAGGATCCGGCTTAGCTAAGAGGCGGCTAAGAGCCCGCGTCCGCGCGCCGGTCCCGCTCGTACACTCGGAACACCGATGATCCGCTTCCGCCCGGTCCTCCTCCTCGTCGCCGCGCTCGTCGTGTCCTCGTGCGCCGCCGTCCAGGAGCTCCCGATCCCCCGCGCCACGACCAACTTCGCCACGGCCGAGGCGGCGTTCAACATCCTCATCGAGCGGCATGTCGACAAGCCAAGCTCGCAGCAGCTGCTGAATGCCGCCCTCGACGCGGTGCAGACGCTCCTGGTGAAGATGGGCGACCCGTCCCAGACGGTCACCAAACCCACCTTCACCGGCAGCCCGCAGTCCGACTTCGCCAAGTTCGCCGCCACCCTCAACGACGTCGTCGCGGCCAACCCCAAGGAGGATCCGAAGCTCGTCGAGCAGCAGGCCACCGACGGGATGGCCCGCTCGATGAACGAGTGCCACACGTACTACCTCGACCCGAACCGGGCGAAGGGCTTCAACGCCCCGCCCTCGGAGTATTCGGGCATCGGGGCGACGATCACCTCGCCGGGTCCGAACGAGCTGGTGGAGATCGCGCAGGTCTTCCCGGGCAGCCCCGCCGAGAAGGCCGGCGTCAAGAAGGGCGACAAGATCAAGACCGTGAACGGCGAGGACATGTCGGGGTCGACGTCCGACGTCGTCGCCAACAAGATCAAGGGACCCGAAGGCACGACCGTGAACATCGTGTTCGTGCGCAACGGCGCGGACACGCCGATCGCGATCGTGCGCGGAAAGGTGACGCCGCCGCGGGTCATCGACCAGATCGATGACGGGAACGTCGGTTATATCCAAGTGACTCAACTGAACGGCGACGTGTCGGCTCAGGTGCTCCAGGCCGTGAATCGCCAGAACGCCGCCGGCGTGATCGGCCGGGTGCTCGATCTGCGCGACGATCCGGGCGGCGATCTATCGGCGGCCGTCGACATCGCGAGCATCTTCATGCGGAACGCGACGATCGTGTACCAGGTCGGGCGCGACGGGAATCGCACGCCGCTGCGCACGAACGACCGGATGTACGTGAACGATCCCACGCCGCTCGTCGTCCTCGTGAACAAGAACTCCGCCTCGGGCGCCGAGATCATCGCCGCGGGCGTGCGCGCGAACGGGGTGGGCACGGTCATGGGCGAGCAGACCGCGGGCTGCGTCGGCATCGGCCAGCCTCGCGAGCTTCCCGACGGCGGCCTCCTCCTCGTCACCATCGCGCGGATGGAGGATGCGAAGACCGGCGAGGGGCTCAACGGGCCGGGCAAGGGCGTCGTTCCGGACAAGATCGTCGTCCCCGACCAGAGCGGCACGGACAACCAGCGCCTGGCGGCCGACGCGCTCGTGCGCAACGGCGGCCGCAGCTAGCTAGGAGCCGGCGACCCCGAGCGCGACGAGCCCCGCGAGCAGCACGACCACCCCGAGGTACTGGTTCGGCGCGAGCCGCTCGCCGAGGACGGTGATCGCGAGCAGCGCGGGAATGATCGGGTACACGCCGCTGCCGGTCGCGACGATCGACGCGTAGCCACCCTGCACGCCGAGGACGTAGAAGACGTTCGCCAGCGTGTCGAAGATCCCGGTGGCCAGCACGATCGCGATCGTGCCGCGGCCCAGCCGCGCGGCCAGCGGGCGGCGGAGCGCGAGGAGCAGGGCCAGGGTGATCGGGACGCTCACCATCCGCTGCATGAGGATCATCGCCAGGCCGTCGTGCTCGCGCGTCGCGTAGGCCATGAGCGCGGCCCAGCCGCCGAAGCCGATCATCGCGAGGATCGCGAGCCACACGCCGGGCTTGGGGCGGCTCAGGGCCGCGGCGATGCTGCGGCCGTCCGTCCCGGTCATGACGATGCCGACCATCGTCACGCTGATGGCGAGGGTCTGCCCGCCGGAGAGCCGCTCGCCGAGGAACACGACGACGAGCACCACCGTCACCGCGACGTACGCGGCGCCGATGGGACTCACGATCGCGATGGGTCCGAGCGCCAGCGCCTTGTAGAAGAGCAGCAGGCCGACCAGGCCGAGCACGGCGAGCGCCAGCGCCAGCGGGAGCTGCGCCATCGAGAGCGCCGGGAACCGGCCGAGCGCGGCGAGCGCCGCGGCGTACAGGACCGTGCCGGTGAGCTGCATCCCGAGCATCGCCTGGAACACGCCGAGCCGGCGGGTCGAGAGGGCGCCCGCGTAGTCGGCGAGCCCCCAGCCGATCGCGGCGCCGACGCCGTAGAGGAGCGGTGTCAGACGACGAGCTGGCGCGGCGCGCGCGTCAGATTCCGCGATCCGGTGGCGGTGATCACGAGCATGTCCTCGAGCCGCACGCCACCGACATCCGGGTCGTAGATCCCGGGCTCGACCGTCACGACGTCGCCGACGGCGAGCGGCGCCGTGCCGCTCCGGCCGATGCTGGGGGCCTCGTGGATCTCGAGCCCGACGCCGTGGCCGGTGCCGTGGATGAACCCGCGGGTGACCGGATCGTCCGGGCGGCGCTTCTGGCCGTCGCGCAGCGTGTCGTAGCCGGCGGCGAAGATGATGTCCTCGACCAGCGCGTGCACCTCGCGACCGGTGATCCCCGGACGGAGGGCCTGGATCCCGGCGTCCTGGGCCCGCTGCACGATCTCGTACATCTTCACGATCTCCGCGGATGGCCGGCCCTTCGAGACGGTTCGGGTCATGTCCGCGAAGTACCGGGTCCCCTTGTGCTGGGGGAAGATGTCCATCACCACGGCCTCGCCCGCGCGGATCGGCCCGCTCCCGATCATGTGCGGATCCGCGGCCTGCCTGCCGGGCGCGATGATCGTCGACTCGGCGACGCAGCCGCGCTCGAGGAGCGCGCCTTCGACGATGGTCCGGACGCGCTCGGCGGTGAGCGTCGCGCCGTCGAGCTCGAGGGTGCCGTCCGCGCCCGCCTCGGCCCGGGCGATCGCGTCCACGCCGAGCTGCCAGGCCTCTTCGGTCGCGCGCTGGGTCGCCTCGAGGGCCGCGATCTCGTCGTCGCGCTTGGCGCGGCGCCGTCCCTCTAGCCCGTCGATGGCCGCCAGATCGATCCCTTTCGCGCGAAGCCGGTCCGCGAGGCCGACCGGAAAGTACGCCGGTACGACGATGCGCGTGGCGTTGTGCGCGCGGAGGAAGCGCTCGATCACCGTCACGGTCGCGTCGGTGATGGGCGACATGGTCGTCTTCAGCTCGCGCGCGCCGTAGTCGTCGATGTTCTCGATCTTCGTCGCGCGCGATTCCTTCCGCGCCCGCCCCTGCTCGAGCGAGTT
>JAXDLF010000023.1:0-4669 GCA_034666765.1 Chloroflexota bacterium | reverse complement strand
CATGGACTATCTCCTGCCGACCTCGATGGAGACCCCGGAGTGGGAGACGGGGAAGACGACCACACCCTCGCCGCATCACCCCATCGGCGCGAAGGGCGTCGGCGAGTCTGCGACGGTCGGCGCACCGGCGGCGATCGCGAACGCCGTCGTCGACGCGCTGGCCCATCTCGGAGTCCGCAACATCGACATCCCGATCACGCCATGGAAGGTCCAGCAGATCCTCCGCGAGAAGGGCCTCGCGGAGTAGCGCGTGAAGTTCGAAGGGACGTTGGATATCGCCGTGGCTCGCGCGGAGGTGTGGTCATTCCTCACCGACCCGAAGCGGGTCACGGCGTGCGCGCCGGACGTCCAGAGCCTCGAGATCACCGATCCCACGCATTTCACCGTCGTCGTGCGCACCGGCGTCGGGCCGATCAAGGCGACCTTCACCATGAAGACGGAGTTCCTCGAGCTGACGGCGCCCAGTCACGCGGTCATCCTGGCGCGCGGGCAGGCCCCGGGCAGCGCCGTGGAGATGCGCAGCACCATGGATCTCGTCGAGGCCGGGCCGGGGCGGACGACGATGGCGTGGGCGAGCGACGTCAACGTGAGCGGCATGATCGCGAGCGTCGGCGCTCGGCTCATGCAGGGCGCGGCCGACAAGATCACGCAGCAGGTCTTCGCCTGCATCAAGCGAACGCTGGAGGTTCCCGCCGCCGCCGGAGCCTGAGGGGAGAACGCGCATGCCGCGAGCCATCTCGATCACCGTGAACGGCACGAAGCACTCGTCGGAGGTCGAGCCGTCGCTCCTTCTGGTCGAGTACCTCAGAGAGAAGCTCCTGCTCACCGGGACGCACGTCGGTTGCGACACGAGCCAGTGCGGCGCATGCACGGTGCTCGTGGACGGCCAGGCCACGAAAGCGTGCACGGTCCTCGCCGTCCAAGCCGACGGCACGGCGGTCACGACGGTCGAGGGCCTCGCGACAGACGGCGTGCTCCATCCGGTCCAGCGAGCCTTCCAAACCCAGCACGCCACCCAGTGCGGGTTCTGCACGCCGGGCATGATCATCACCGCGGTCGACCTCATCGCTCGGAACCGCAAGCCGACCGAGGCCGAGATCCGTCACGCGATCAAGGGCAATCTGTGCCGCTGCACCGGCTACCAGAACATCGTCCGCGCGATCGAGGCCGCCGCCGCCGAGACGCAGGCCGTGACCGGCGTGGAGGTCCGGCGATGACCATCACCGAACACCCGAAGTACATCGGCATGCGCGTCATGCGCAAGGAAGACCCGCGCCTCATCACGGGTACGGCGACCTACACCGACGACATCGTCCTCCCCGACATGGTCCACCTCTATTTCGTCCGCAGCCCTCACGCCCACGCCCGCATCAAGCGCGTCGACACGGCGAAAGCGAAGAAGGCGCCCGGCGTGGTCGCCGTGCTCTCCGGCGCGGACGCGGCCGCGACCGGCACGCTGCCGCTGTTCGTGAACGTCCCGGGGATCAAGCAGTCCAAGCACTTCCCGATCGCGACCGACAAGGCTCGCTACGCCGGCGACGCGGTCGCCGTCGTCGTCGCCGACAGCCACGGCGCGGCCCGCGCAGCCGCCGCGCTCGTCGACGTCGAGTACGAGCCGCTCCCGGTCGTCGTCGACGCCGAGCAGGCGCTCGCGCCGGGCGCGCCGATCATCCACCCGGAGCTCGGCACCAATCTCGCGTGCACCTACCCGTTCAAGGGCGGAGATATCGAGAAGGCCTTCGCCGACGCGGAGGTCGTCGTGAAGCAGCGCCTGGTGAATCAGCGTCTCATCCCCAACGCGATGGAGCCGCGCTCGGTCGTCGCGAAGATCGACGGGAACGAGCTGACACTCTGGTCGACGACGCAGATCCCGCACTTCGTCCAGCTCTTCGTCGCGATCAACCTCGGCATTCCGCAGAATCACGTGCGCGTCATCGCGCCCGAGGTCGGCGGCGGGTTCGGGAGCAAGCTGAACGTGTACGCCGAGGAGCTCGTCGTGCCGTTCCTCGCGAAGCAGCTCGGCCGCCCGGTGAAGTGGACCGAGGAGCGCCGCGAGGGCTACCTCTCCACGACGCACGGCCGGGACATGGTCCACGACGTCGAGCTCGCCGCCAAGCGCGACGGCACGATCCTCGGCCTGCGCGCCCGCACGGTCGCGAACATGGGCGGCTACCTGCAGGCCTTCGCGCCGGTGAGCGCGACGATCCTCCACGTGTTCATCGTTCCGGGCGCGTATCACCTGCCGGCGTACGACGTCGAGGTGAAGGCCGTCTACACGAACACGACGCCCATCGACGCGTATCGCGGCGCGGGCCGTCCGGAGGCCGCGTACCTCATCGAGCGGATGATGGATCGGCTCGCCGATGAGATCGGCATGGATCCGGCGGAGCTCCGGCGCAAGAACTTCGTCAAGCCCGACGCGTTCCCGTACACCACCGTGAGCACGCTCGTCTACGACAGCGGCGACTACGCGAAGGCGTTGGACAAGGCCCTCGAGCGATCGGACTACAAGGGCTTCGCGGCCCGACGCGACGAGACCGAGCGCCGCGGGCGCTATCGCGGCATCGGCCTCTCGAGCTACGTCGAGATCTGCGGCCTCGCACCGTCCAAGGCGAACGCCGCGCTCGGCATCGGCTGGGGCGGCTACGAGAGCGCGCGGATCCGGGTGAACCCGCTCGGCACGGTCCAGGTGTGGACCGGCACGTCACCCCACGGTCAGGGCCACGAGACCTCGTGGTCCCAGATCGTGGCCGACCAGTTCGGCATCAAGCCCGACGACATCGAGGTGCTCCACGGCGACACGCTCGAATCGCCCGGCATGGGTGTCGGGACCTTCGGCAGCCGCAGCCTCGCCGTCGGCGGGATCGCCGTGCACAAGGCCGCCCAGCGGATCCGCGAGAAGCTCATCCTGCTCGCGGCCCACCTCCTCGAGGCATCGCCGGACGACATCGTCTTCGAGGGTGGCAAGCTCTTCGTGAAGGGCGTTCCCGAGCGGTCCAAGGCGTTTGGCGAGGTCGTGTTCCAGCTGTACCTCGCGGCGAACCTGCCCGATGGGATGGAGCCCGGCCTCGAGGCCATCGTGTACCACGACCCCGAGAACTTCACGTACCCCTTCGGCACGCACGTGTGCGAGGTGGAGATCGATCCGGAGACCGGCGCCGTCGAGATCGCGCGCTACACGGCGGTCGACGACTGCGGCGTGCAGATCAACCCGATGATCGTCGAGGGCCAGCTGCACGGCGGCATCGTCCAGGCGATCGGTCAGGCGCTCTACGAGGCCGCCGTGTACGACGACAACGGCCAGCTCCTGACCGGAAGCATGATGGATTACCACGTGCCGACGGCCGGGGACGTGCCGAGCTTCACGCTCGACCACACCGTGACGCCGAGCCCGGTGAACCCGCTCGGGGTGAAGGGCATCGGCGAGGCGGGAACGATCGGCGCCGCACCGGCCGTGGTGAACGCGGTCGTGGATGCGCTCTCCACCCTTGGGATCAAGCATCTGGACATGCCGCTCACGCCCGAACGGCTTTGGCGCGCGATCAGCGAAGCGAAGCCGATGGAGGTCCGGTCGTGATCAGCACACCGTTCGAATACCGCCTGGCGGCCTCGGTCGAGGAGGCGGTGCGCCTGCTCGGCGCGTCGCCCGACGCGAAGCTCCTCGCCGGAGGGCACAGCCTGCTCCCGCTCATGAAGCTCGGACTCGCGCAGCCGGCGCTGCTCGTGGACATCGGTCGGATCGCGGCCCTGCGCGGCATCCGGGTGGACGGCGAGATCACGATCGGCGCGCTGACGACGCACCAGGCGATCGCCGACGACGCGACGTGTCAGGCTCGGCTCACGGCTCTCTCCGAGGCCGCGGCATCCGTCGGCGACGTCCAGGTCCGTGGCCGGGGAACGATCGGTGGCAGCCTCGCGCACGCCGACCCGGGATCGGACGAGCAGGCCTGCGCGCTCGCGTTCGGCGCGACGATGCGCGTGGTCGGGCCGAAGGGCGACCGCGCGATCGCGGCCGCGGACTTCTTCAAGGGCGCGCTCGAGACCGCGCTCGGCAAGGGCGAGGTCCTCGTCTCGGCGCGGTTCCCGGTCCCTGCGGGGCGGACCGGCAGCGCGTACGCGAAGGTCGCGCACCCCGCGTCGGGCTTCGCACTCGTTGGCGTCGCCGTCGTCGTCACCGTGGCGAAGGATGGAACGATCGAGCGGGCCGCGATCGGCGTGACCGGCGCCGCGGACCGTCCGTTCCGCGCGGCGGCCGCGGAGCGCGCGCTCGCGGGCACCACGGGGGACGCCGCGGCCATCGCCGCGGCCGCCGCGAAGGCCGCCGACGGCGCGCAGCTGACCACCGACCTCGCGGCGTCGGCGGAGTTTCGCACCCAGCTGCTGGTCGTCCACACCCGGCGAGCGCTCCGTCGCGCGGTGGAGGCGGCCAAGAAATAGCAAAGCGCTGCCTACACTTTCTTCGATGAAGGCTCCGCCGGCATGGTCCTCGGTCGACGAGGTCGCCCGTGCGCTCGAGCGCGAGCGGTACGTCGCCGATCGCGGGCTCGCGGTGACCCTGTTCCTCGCGCTCCAGCTCGGCAGGCACAAGAAGGTCGAGCACCTGCGCGCCCGACACGTGCGGATCATCCCGGTCCGGACGCTTCCCGCGGAGATCGACGGCGAGCAGCCC
>JAXDLF010000022.1:0-3549 GCA_034666765.1 Chloroflexota bacterium | reverse complement strand
ATTCCGGCGGCGGCGCGGCTCGTCCCGGTCGCGTTCGACGACATCACCCGCTTGTGGCTCGTCGACCTCGGCGGAGGAGCGGCACCGGTGAACGTCGCGGTGTGGCGGGCCCCGCGCGCCGGGCTCGCGAGCGAGACGGTCAGCAGCACGCCGGGCGCCCGGTCGGCGGTCCTCGGGGCCTGGGGCCCGAGCGGCAACGCCGCGATCTACGCGTACGACGTCGCGAGTGGACGGACGGCGCTGCTGTACGAGGACCCCGATGCCGACCAGCCGGCGGTCCTGGCGCCGACGATCACGCCCGACGGCGCGCGGTACGCCTTCCAGACGGCGATCGACGTGCGCGCCGGTGCGACGGGCGGCGGCCCGACCGCGCGGGTCATCGCCCACCCCGAGCCGCAGAACGTCTTCGGGGTCTGGCATCCGGTCGCGTGGTCATCCGACGGCGCGCTCCTCGCGATCAGCCGCTCGAGCGAGGGCGACAGCGAGCTCGCGATCGTGCCCGGTCAAGGCGGCTCCGCTCGCGTGGTGGGAAAGGGGACGCTCGCCGCGTGGCGGCCGGACGCGCCGCTCCTCGCGGTCGCCGCGGGCGTGACGGCGTTCGGCGGCCGCGGGCTCATGTACACGTTCGACGCCGTCACCGGCGTGAAGATCGATCTGGACACGCCGACGACGTGGTCGTTGGCCGCCCTCCGCTGGGATCCGAGCTCGGACACGCTTGCGTTCATCGCCGCGGACGGGATCGGCGGGCGCCGTGAGATCTGGACCCGCGCGAGGACCGCGCCGGCAACGAAGGTGAGCGCCCTCACGCGCAACGCGCTCGACGTGTGGTGGTCGCCCGCCGGCTCGGCGCTCTACGCCCTCGTCCCGCGCGACGACGCGATCGCCCAGCTCGGCGTCGCGAACCTCGAGGTGCTCCGCGTGGGCGGATCCGGCGAGCGCATCGCGACGGTATGCCGCGGCGACCCGCGAGCGCCCTGCCCCTAGGGGCAGGGCGGCTTGTCGCCGCCGCGCGTGCAGAAGATCGTCCCGCCACCGGTGCCGAGGTGGTTGGAGATCGAGCCGGTCGAATCGTCGCCACCGAGCACGCTGAAGAGCTTGGTGCCGTCGCGAGACCACCATGGCGGCGACAGGAACCGCAGCTCGGCGACCTTCGCCGCCTGACCGTCGAGGCGCCGCACCCAGACCGCCTGGCTCGCGCCGGCCCCGGCGCCGAATCGTCCCTCGATGACCGCATACCGATCGAGACTCGGGTGCCACGTCGCTCCGGCGACCACTGCGTCGCCGCCCGGCAGGTACAGCGACCGGACCGCCCCGGTGGTCACGTCCGCGGTGTACACCTCGGTGCGGCCACCGAACGCGTCACGCGAGCTCGTGATGAGCAGAGCCCGTTCTCCCGCGCGCCAGTCGACGGTGTCCCCGAGCCCGAGCACGCGGGCCCGTCCGCCGGTGAAGGCGTTGGCGATCGCGTCGAATCGCGTCTCGCCGGCCGCGGGATCGACGACCCCGACCTCGGTCCCGCCCGGACCGAGCACCGGCGAGATCGCGAGCCACTTCCCGTCGTCCGACCACGCGATCGGCTGCGGCGGGCTGCCGACCCGCTGCGGCGCGTCGCTCACGAGGCGTGCGGGCGGCGGCGCGCCGGGCGCGATCGCGAACAGCCAGAGCCCGTTGACGGCCGGGTCATCGGACACGCGGGCGAAGGCGACGCGCGCGCCGTCCGGCGACACCACCGGCGGGCCGAGATCGGAGCCGCTCAGGAGCGCGCGGATCTCGCCCGTCTCGGGCCGGACGACCGAGTACGTGAGCTGCCGTTCCGCGAGGCGCCGCATGACGACCAGCACCCGGCCATCGGCGGACGCGCTGAAGGCGTCCGAGCGTACGTCGGGCCCGGCCCCGGCCAGGAGGCGACCGCTGCGCAGCACCTCGACCGGCGGCTTGCCGCCGTCCTCGTCCCACAGCAGGATGCGGAATCCGTCGCCCTGCCCGCTCGAGAAGTAGTGGAACGCGCGTGGGATCGCAGCGGCGGTGACGACGTCGATCCCCGCCGTGGGCACCGGCGTGGGCGCGGGCGTTGGCGACGGCGACGCGGTGGGCGTCGCGTAGTACCCGCTCAACGGCGACGACGACGGCAGGGTGGGCGCGACCGCCTCGCACGCGACCAGGGCCACCGCGCTCACGAGAGCGATCAGGTGACGCATGCGAAAGAGGCTACGCCTGGGAGGAAGCGAGCTGCGCGCGCACCCGCTCGGCGAACGGTGGCATCGACTGTGCCTCGGCGACGTCCGCCCACACCTTCTCGAGCAGATCGAGGCACGCGATGCTCGCCGCGAGGATCTGCGCGCGGTCGAGCGGCGCGATCGTCCGCTGGATGCCGGCCAGGAGCCGCGGATGTGGGACGTCGAGCACGGCGGTGAGCCCGTACTGCGGATCGGGAGCGCCGATCGCGACGGCCCAGAGCCGCCAGAGGTCGGCGCGAGCGGCCTCGAGGGTGTTCAAGGCTTCCCAGAGCGATCCGCGGGTCAGATACTTCGCGGTCGCGCTCAACCGGACGAGCCCGTTGAACATCCAGGTCCGCACCTGTTCGGCCGTGGCCGGACGGTCCTCCGGCTCGCCCGAGACGCGGCCATCCGGGTCGTACAGGACGACCCATTCCCGGTCCGGTCGCCGCTGCGCGAACGCCGGCGACACCGTGAGGTCGACCTGCACCCCGTTCGCGTACTGGATGAACGTGTGGCGATACTCGTTGCGCTTCGGATCGGACAGGAACTGGTGCTGGAGATCGAGGATCGGCGCGATGGCCGCGAGCCCGGCGTCCAGCTCGGTGAGCGACGCCCGCCAGTCGGCATCGCGGACCCCGACGTACGCGTCGATGTCCGACAGCGCGTCGGCGTTTCCCCGGCCGATGCTGCAGCCCACCACCACCACGCGGATGCGGTCATTGGCCGTCGCGTGGGCGATCATGCCGCGCATGACCGCTCGCTGCGGCGCGAGCTCGTCGGAGAGACCATCGAGCCACGCGTCGATCACCGCGGCTCCGGCAGCACGCCTCCATCGGCGTCGAGATAGCGGTCCGGGTTCTCCTGAAAGATCCGCTTGCAGACCTCGCGATCGAACGCGTACAGCCGGCTCTCGTAGCGCAGCTTGAACGCCGGCGGGTCCTCCAGCGGCCGGCCGCAGGCCGGGCAGCTCTTGCCGATCACGCGACGTCCAGCTCGATGAGCGGCGCGTGCGCCCGGACGAGCTGGCCGTTCGCGGCGACGATCTTCCGGACCGTGCCGTGCTTGGTCGAGCGGATCTCGTTGAACAGCTTCATCGCCTCGATGAGCCCGATCACGTCGCCTGCCGACACGACGGTGCCGACCTGTACGAACGCCGGGGACTGCGGCGACGGCGAGAGATAGAAGACGCCGGTGAGCGGCGCGGTGATCGTGTCGGCCGCGGCGACCTTGGGGTCCGCGCTGACGACGGCCGGGCCGGCGTGCTGCGCCGGCGCGGGAGCCTGCGCGGCGGGCGCGGGGCCGGGGACCGGCGCGTACGGCTGCGCCGGCG